>JBDNDT010000056.1:0-9533 GCA_046718985.1 Cytophagales bacterium | reverse complement strand
GATCTTTTAGCCAAATTTGCTTTGGTTTCTAATTTGGCTAGTATGTTAGCCAAAAGACAGTCGAATATTGACAGCATAAAAGACACCTTAGTGCCGATGCTTTTGTGGTGTGGAGCAATTTGTGGTGCAATTGCTCTGAGCAACATTTCAACTGCTGTTCTTATGTTTGCCACTTGTTTGTTGTTGATGTTCATTGGAAGAGTGCCTGTGAAATATTTGGCAATGTTGGTGGTTGTTGGGATTTTGTTTTTCACCTTGGCCTTGGCAATTGGTCAAAGAATGGGCACTGCAGTGAGCAGAATCAAAAAATTCACTGATAGGTCAGAGATTCCATTTCAAGCACAACAGTCATATATCGCCATAGCATCAGGTGGAGTGATGGGCAAAGGCCCTGGAAACAGCACACAAAGAAATTTCTTGCCACATCCTTATTCTGATTTCATTTATGCCATAATTATCGAAGAATATGGTGCATTTGGTGGTTTGTTTGTGTTGGGCTTGTTTATGCTATTGCTTTACAGGGGTATGATTACCGTCCAAAACAGCGAAAGAGCATTTGGAGGTTTGCTTTCGGCAGGATTGAGTTTTCTAGTGGTCATTCAAGCCCTCATCAACATGGGTGTTGCTGTTGGTTTGGGTCCAATCACGGGTTTGCCTTTGCCTTTGTTGAGCATGGGCGGAACTTCATTGTTGTTTTCAGGAATTTCAATTGGCATTATTCTCAGTGTAAGCAAAGGAGAGGGACAAGAATTTACGGAAGAAGGAAAATTAGCAAAGAACCATGACTAAGAGATTCATCATTTCAGGGGGAGGAACAGGAGGACATATTTTTCCTGCTTTGGCAATTGCCGAAGCCCTGAAAGAATCATGTCATGATGCGGAATTTTTGTTTGTTGGGGCAACTGGAAGAATGGAAATGACCAAGATTCCGGAAGCCGGATATGAAATTGTAGGCTTAAACATTGCAGGTTTTCAAAGGAAAAACCTCTTAAAAAACCTCACACTGCCCTTCAAATTGATAAAAAGCTTGTTTCAAGCTTATTCTATTTTGAAAAAATTCAAGCCAAATGCCGCTGTGGGTGTTGGGGGTTATGCAAGCGGGCCATTGTTGTTTGTGGCAGGTTTGTTAGGTGTGCCTTGTCTCATTCAGGAGCAAAACAGTTATGCAGGTGTGACCAACAGAATCTTGGCAGGTTTTGCTAAAAAGATTTGTGTAGCATATGAAGGGATGGACAGGTTTTTCCCTAAAAGAAAAATTGTTTTCACCGGAAACCCTGTCAGAAAGAATCTTCAAGATGTGAATTTACAACGCTTGCCTGCAATGCTCAACTTCAAATTATCAAGCGAAAAGAAAACCATTCTTGTTATTGGTGGAAGTTTGGGTGCAAAAACAATCAATGAAGCCGTGGCTTTGGGATTGGAGAAATTAATCCAAAATGACATTCAATTAATTTGGCAAACCGGAAAAACTTATTTCGAAAAAGCATCAGAACTAACCAAACCAAAGCCTCTTTCAAATGGATGGGGAGATGTGAAAGTGTTCGACTTTATCAAAAGAATGGATTGGGCTTATGCCGCAGCAGATTTGGTGATTTCGCGTGCAGGCGCACTTTCAGTGAGTGAATTGGCATTGATAGGCAAACCTTGCATTTTGGTGCCTTCACCAAATGTTTCTGAAGATCACCAAACCATGAACGCTCTTTCATTGGCGCAACACCATGCTGCTGTGTTGGTGAAAGATGCTGAGGCAAAAGAAGTATTGATTGAAAAAGCCATTGAACTCATCAAAAATGAGGAAGAAATGAATTTGATGTCAGAAAAAATTAAACATTGGTCAAAGCCCAATGCGGCAACTGAAATTGCTGAGTGGATTTTAAAAATAAGCAAGAAATGAAGAGTGATTTTTCAAATATCAAAAACATTTATATGCTCGGAATTGGGGGCATAGGCATGTCTGCACTTGCGAGATGGTTCAAAGCCAATGGCTATGAAGTGGCAGGATATGACATGACTGAAACCCAACTCACAAAAGACTTGGAAAAAGAAGGCATTGATGTTCATTATCATAACAAAGTGGGTAGAATCCCTACAATGGCTTACCAAAAAGAAATGACATTGGTGGTTTACACCCCTGCAATTCCGGAAGAGAACACAGAATATCAGTATTTCAAAAACGAGGATTATGAGATGATAAAACGCTCTGAAGCCTTAGGTTTAATCACTGAAAAACAAAAAGCCTTATGCGTTGCCGGAACACATGGAAAAACCACAACCTCATCTCTATTAGCTCATTTGATAAAATGCCAAGGAGTTAACTGTTCTGCATTTTTAGGAGGTATTGCTGCAAATTATAATTCTAACATTTTAATTGGCATGCCTGATGAACCGGTGGTTATTGAAGCCGATGAATATGACAGATCTTTTCACCGATTGAAACCTTGGTCAAGCATCATCACAACTGTTGACGCAGATCATTTAGACATTTATGGCTCTGAAAAAGAAGTCTTTGAAGCTTTTGAACAATACATTGCTCTTTTACAAGGCAAATTGATTATCCATAAAAACGCCTTAGACACATTGTCATTGAACCCAAGTGAGAAAGTGTTGACTTACGGTTTTGAAGATTCTGATTATCAAGCCTCAAACATTCAATTGAAGGGTAAAAAGTATTATTTCGATTTGTTAAAAAATGGAGAATTATTGATAAGTGGTTTGAAACTGAGTTTGCCGGGAATGCACAATGTGTTGAATGCAACAGCAGCTTTGGCAATGTGCCTTGAAAATGGATATCAAGATATGGATGCCTTGAAAAAAGGTATCGAGACATTTAAAGGTGTTGGAAGGAGATTCCAAATCAGATGGGATGATGGTGAAAAAGTAGTAATTGATGATTATGCTCATCACCCAACTGAATTAGAGGCATTGTTAAACACTGCCCAATCAGTTTATGCCGGAAAAAAAGTAACGATTGTTTTTCAGCCTCATTTATACACCAGAACCAGAGACTTCAAAGAGCAATTCGGAAAAAGTCTTTCAATTGCTGATGAAGTGATTTTGCTAGACATTTATCCTGCCAGAGAATTGCCTATTGAAGGAATTTCGTCTGCTTCTATTGCAGAGTTTGTGAAAAAACCTTGTAGGATTTTCTCTAAAAATTATTTCATAGACGGGCTTGATAACATAGAGTTTGAAGTGTTGGTGATGGCAGGTGCCGGAGATATTGATAAGTTGATTATCGAAACAGTGAAAAAATTTGAAAAAGTAAAATCTTGAAAGTACTAAACAACATATCGTTTAAAGCACCAAAATTGAAGCAATGGGTTTCTATTTCGATTGCCATTTCTTTTTTGTTGTCATTGATGGCTTTCAGCGGCATTAAACAACAAAGCAAAGTGGTGAAAGAAATCAGCGTTGACATCAACACTGATGATGAAATATTTTTCATTGATGAAAACACCGTATTGGATTTGGCAACTCTCTCAGAAAGAGACCCATTGGTGGGCAGAAACACACATGAAGTGGATTTAAAAGAAATTGAAGCCAGGGTAAAATCGAACCAATTCGCTCATGAGGTGGACGCTCAAAAAGACACAAAAGGTGACTTGCACATCAAGGTGAAACAATGCAAACCAATCGCAAGGATTATCTTTCAAAACAAGCAACACTATATTAGTGACAAGGGTACATTGTTGCCAATGTCAGAGAAATTTACGGCAAAAGTGCCAGTCTTGATTGGTCAAGGGGTTTACAGGCTTAGCTCATCAGACCTTTCGAAAGATAGTTTGGCCGCTCCTTATTTTGAACTTTTGACAAAATTGATAAATGACAGATTTTTCAACGCACTCATTCACACCATAGACATCAATTTGAATGGAGACATCAACTTATATCCATTGGTTGGAAAACAGGTCTTTTTGTTTGGTGAGCCAAGTGAGATTGAAGATAAGTTGCTCAGAATCAAAATTTATTATCACAAGATTGCTCCTTCAATGGGTTGGAATAAATACGAATTTGTCAATGTGAAATTTAAGAATCAAATCATAGCAGAATAAATTATGGATAACGAACAAAAAATAGTAGTAGGATTAGACATTGGGACAACCAAAATCTGTGCATTGGTTGGTGTGAAAAACCAATATGGAAAGCTTGAAATCTTAGGAATGGGGCAATCTGTTTCAGAAGGGGTTTCCAGAGGAAAAGTGTTAAACATTGAGAAAACTGTCGAAAGCATTCTAAAGGCAGTTGAACTCGCCAGCATCAATGCAAACATTGACATCGGCGTGGTGAATGTTGGCGTTGCCGGGCATCACATCAGGTGTTCAAGACATCATGGAACCATCATCAGGCAAAATGCTGACTCTGAAATCAGTTTCAATGATGTTAACCGATTGAATGAAGACATGTATCGCATTGTGGTTCCTCCCGGTGAGGAAATCATCCATGTGGTGCCACAAGATTATTTGATTGACGGAGAAAGTATGGTGAAAGATCCTGTTGGTTTTCCGGGTGTAAAATTAGAGGCAGACTTTCATATTGTCACTGCAAGAACAGCCGAAATCAACAACATCAAAAAATGTGTAAAAAGGTCTAATCTCGACAGTGATGCCCTTATATTAGAACCTATTGCCTCAAGCATGGCAGTACTTAGCGAAGAAGAAAAAGAAGCAGGAGTGGTGTTGGTTGACATAGGTGGAGGCACAACTGATGTTGCTGTTTTTTATGAAGGCATCATCAGACACACTGCTGTGATTCCTTTCGGTGGAAACATCATTTCATCAGATATCAAAGAAGGTCTTCAAGTGATGAGTGCCCAAGCTGAAAAATTAAAGATACAGTTTGGTATGGCTCTTCCTGAACATGCAAAAGAGAATGAAATCGTTTCCATTCCAGGCATAAGAAACAAAGAGCCCAAAGAAATTTCGGTTAAAAATTTAGCTCATATCATTCATGCCAGAATTGAAGAAATCATTGAGTTGGTGATTGCTGAAATCAAAGCATCGGGCTATTCGAATAAATTGGCGGCCGGAATAGTGATCACCGGAGGTGGTTCGCAGTTGAAATATCTTTCACATTTGATTGAATTGATGTCAGGCATGGATGTGAGAATTGGTTTTCCGAACGAGCATCTTGGCAAAAGCAAAGTGGAGTTGGTGAAAAGTCCACAATATGCAACGGCTGTGGGTTTGGTTTTGGCCGGTTTCATGGCAATTGATGAAAGAGAAAACGCTTACAGACAGCAAAGTCTAAATTCAAATGTTGCGAAAAGTGTTCAAAAACCAAAAGAAAAGAGAGAAACCTTCGGAATAGGTTTGCTAAAGAGCCTCCCCGAGAAACTGAATAAGTTCCTAGTGGATGATTTTGACGACAAAAAAGACTACAGATAATAACAACCTTTAAATTTCAGATTTATGAACCACTTAAATATCTCTTACCGATTTGACATTCAAGCCGAACCCCAACCCATCATCAAAGTGATTGGAGTTGGAGGAGGTGGCAGCAATGCGGTAAACCACATGTATAACATGGGGATCAAAGAAGTTTCATTTGTGATTTGCAACACAGATTTGAAACATTTGAAAAAATGTACTGTACCAACAAAAATTCAATTGGGAGTCAATCTTACCCAAGGAAATGGCACAGGAACAAAGCCTGAGGTGGGCAAGAGCTCAGCTTTGGAAAGCAAAGAAGAAATTAGAAACATGTTGGCTCAAGACACCAAAATGGTGTTCATCACCGCAGGAATGGGAGGTGGAACAGGAACTGGTGCCGCACCTGTTATAGCAAAAATCGCCAAAGAGCTTGACATTTTAACAGTAGGAATTGTAACAGTTCCTTTCAACTTTGAAGGACCTATAAAAAGGAAAAGAGCAGAAGAAGGTCTCAAAGAAATGAAGCAATATTGTGACACCGTTTTGGTGATTCTCAATGATAAAATTTCAGAAGTTTATGGAAACCTGCCCGTCACCAAAGCTTTCACCGAAGCTGATAATGTGTTGGCAACAGCTGCCAAAAGCATTTCTGAGATTATCACTTACACCAGAGAACAAAACGTAGATTACAATGATGTGAGAACAGTTTTGGAAGACGCCGGAGATGCTGTGATGGGAACAGGAATGGCATCAGGCGAAAACAGAGCTAAAACAGCATTGCAAAGAGCCCTTTCTTCACCGCTTTTGAACAACACAGAAGTGAAAGGTGCTAAGAATATTTTACTCTCTATCACATATGGCCCTGAAAATCCATTAACCATGGACGAATATCAGGAAATCACCAATCATTTGTATGGAGAGGCCGGTTATGAAGCTGAAATGAAAGCCGGTTTGGGTGAAGATCCCGAATTGGGTGACAAGGTGTCAATCACCGTGATTGCTACTGGATTTGAAAGACAGGATGACCAACAGCAAATTGTTTACACTAAAACAGTTTATGACTTGGAATCTAACCAAAAGCAAAAAATTGTTGAAACCAACCAAGTGACTGTGGTTAACAATCCGATTTTAGAGACCAATCAGCCTATCATTAGCCCAAAAGAAAACTATGCGAGCTACAGCAGAGAAGAAAATCCTATAATTGACCCTAACAGTCAATATAAAATCAAGGAAAACAAAGCCTCCCAAACTTTGCCTATTCAACAAAGCTTGTTTGATGAATTCATTGACCCGGCTCAACATGACAGAATGGCAATCGAACAACAAAAAAGAATGGAAAGGTTGAGGCAGGTAAGCAACAAACACAATCCCAATGCTCAATGGAGTTCTTTGTCGCCTGAAGAATTGAAAAACAGAAATGACATACCAGCTTATTTGAGAAAGGGTTCATCATTGGTGAACATCCCACCTTCATCAGAACGAACCATTTCAAGATTCAATTTGAATGATGACAATGAGTTGTTGGGCAATAATAAGTTTTTGCATGACAATGTAGATTAGTAAACTAATCTAAAACATAAATCTGAAATATCACTAATCGAAAAAACCGAGTCAATTTGGCTCGGTTTTTTCGATTTAAAATTACTGTCGTCACCAGCCCAATAACCTTACTAAACGATTTTTTATTTATAGTCAACTTGCTATATGATATTCAAAATTTGATACCGTTTTGGTATCTACAAAATACATTTCAATTTACTAATCCGATATTTATTTCCTGATTTTGTTCAACTTTTTATCGCTTGAGTGAAATAAATTTTTCTAATTTTCGTCTTTTGGTAACTTATAGCGTTATATTTGTAAAATTGCTAACAAACCAATAATTTGATGAAGAGAAAATCTATCTTGCTCGTTTTGCTTGCTGTGATGCAGCATACCATGTCTCAAAACACATTTAAATTTCAAGACCTTGAAACCACTTGGTCCGTTATTGAAAACAATTTCAACAATGAAGCAAAGTTTTTGCACCAACTGACTTTGGTGAACAAAGGAAAATCAGAATTGCCAAATTCAGGATGGTCTATTTATTTCAATTTTGGAAGAAAAACACTTGAATGCAGAGGTGATTTCAAAGTAGAACATATCAATGGTGATTTATTCAAATTATTACCTACCTCAAAATTTAAAGGTATCAAACCGGGTGAAAAATATGTTTTTGAAATGGTTGCTGAACTTTGGGCAATCAACAACAGCGATGCCCCGGCAGGTCTTTATGGAGTTTGGGACAAAACACCTCGGTTAGCAGAAAACATCCAAGCCCCAAAAGTTTTGCCTTTTGTCAACGAAAAACAATTGAAAAGAACTACCGATGACAAATTGGTCGCGATATCACCAAGTTTAATTTTTTCACAAAACAAGTTTATATCACTGTTAAAAGATGATGATATTCCATTAATCATTCCTAGACCGGTTGATGAAAAAAGACTGCCGGGTCTCACAGATATTGACGGAAACATTTTGATTGTGTCTGATAATAATTTAAAAGAGCAGGCTCAATATCTTGCCCAAATGTTAAGCGATGTTTTGGACAAAAAAATATCCGTTTCGAATTCAAATCCCAATAACGCAAAATCAATTCAACTTTCTGTTGACGCAAAAATAAGCCAAAATCCTGAAGCTTATCAATTGAAAATCAAAGATAATATCCAATTAACAGGAGCTGGCATTGAGGGTTTGTTTTATGCCATTCAATCTTTTAGGGCATTGTTGCCGGTGAATTCTTTTGCATTGAAACAAAAGAAAATTTCTTTGCCTAACATTGAAGTGATTGATGAACCCAGGTTTGCTTACAGAGGTGTGCATTTGGACGTGGGCAGAAACTTTCAATCAATGGCAACGGTGTTGAAGTTTTTAGATTTAATGGCATTTTACAAACTCAACAAATTTCACTTCCATGTCACAGAAGATGAAGGTTGGAGGATAGAAATTCCATCATTGCCCGAGCTAACAGAAATAGGCTCTAAACGTGGACATACTATTGATGAAAAAAATCATTTAATGCCTTCATTTGGTTCAGGAGCAAACCCTGTAGGTTCAAATGGAAGTGGTTTTTACACCAAAGATGATTTTGTAAAAATTTTGAGATACGCAAAAATGCGTAACATCGAGGTAATTCCTGAAATAGACATACCCGGTCATTCCAGAGCCGCAATTGTGGCAATGAAAGCCAGATATGAAAGGTTGAAAGATAAAGACCCTGAGTCAGCCAAGCGTTTTATGATTTTCGACCCAAATGACAAATCAGAATACATGTCTGTGCAGATGTGGAAAGACAATGTGATGTGCATGTGTCATGATGCGCCTTTTAACTTTTTTGAAACAGTTCTTGCTGATATCAAAAAGATGTATGACGAAGCAGGTGCCCCCTTAACAACTATTCACACTGGTGGTGATGAAGTGCCTAATGGTGTGTGGGAAAAATCACCCATCTGCATAAAATTTATGCAAGAGGGAAAAGAAATCAAAAATCTTGATGAAATTCATGAATATTACTTAGAAAGAGTTCATAAAATTCTTTCCAAATATGGACTCAAAACAGCAGGTTGGGAAGAAATTGCCTTGAGAAAAACTAAGTTGAATGGAAACATCACCCACATTCCGAGCGGAAAATTCACCAATCATGATTTCGTTCCTTATGTTTGGAACAATGTTTGGGGATGGGGACAAGAAGACTTTGCTTACAAACTTGCCAATCTTGGATACAAAACGGTTTTGGCTAACGCCACTAATCTATATTTCGACTTAGCATATAACAGAAGTCCTGATGAGCCCGGATATTATTGGGCCGGTTTTTGCGATATAGACAAGCCATTTGCATTTCACCCTTTTGACTATTTCAAGTCGGCTTTTGAAGACCGAATGGGCAATGCAGTTGACAAAAGCATTTTCACCCACAAAGAGAAACTCACAGACTTTGGAAAATCAAACATCATCGGAATTCAAGGTCAACTGTGGAGTGAAAACATCAAAGGTCAAGACTTGTTAGAGTATTTTGCCATGCCAAAACTCATCGGTTTGGCAGAACGCGCATGGAGTCCTATGCCTTCTTGGAGTGAAGAAAACAATGAAGAAAAGTTTTTGTCAGCTTATCAACAAGACTTCAAC
>JBDNDT010000055.1:0-9605 GCA_046718985.1 Cytophagales bacterium | reverse complement strand
ATTAATTAGATTAGATGTTCCCGTTCCTTTGGGTGAAAACTATAAGGCTTATGGAGTTTTCGGTCCTTATTTTGGCGCAGGTTTAGGTAGAAATTTCACTTTCAAAGACACCGTTACAGAACAAACTGTTAAAGAGGCTTACAAGGGTGCGAGGGTTCTGGAATATGGTTGGCAAATGGGTGCAGGATTCATGTATCCTTACAAAGTTGGTCATTTCTTTGGTGAGTTCAGGTATTCATTTGCGATGAGCAACATCACTAAAGGTTATTCACTCGATCGTAACCGATCGGTAGGATTGTTTATAGGCTATATTATTCCGCTTTCAGCCTTGAAAATTGTGAAAGAAGTCTCCACACCTGATAAATTGATGGTGATTCCTGATGCTGAATAAATGATTTAAGTATGTCTTAGAAAAAGCTTTTGGCTGAACATTAAATTAGCTTATCACATCAACAATTGTAAAATATACCGTTTTCCGAATCACTTCGTGTAACACTTTTCTTTTTTAAAAGGTTCAGGTTAAAAAATAGATGGGTGTAGATAACAAAACCTGTCATTCCACGAATCAAATAAAATTGCCCTTGTTGTCTGCTTTCCTGTTGATGATACCTGTTAATTTTCCCCCTATTATCAGCAATCCCCTGAGCTCCCATTTGAAAATACATCCCAAAATTTTTCACGAAGTTGAATCTAGTTGTCATGTAAAAATCAGAAGTTAGCAATACGTTTTCATTCGATTGATAGTCAATGATTATTTTTTGAAAATTTTGTGTATCATTAGAGAAATATGTAATTCTGGATTTTGGAATAAAAAACAAGGAAACTACAGGTGTAAATACCACATCAACATCTTTTGATTTTAGTAGATAGAAATTGGCATTTAAATTTGGTTTCGTAAAATTGATAGTTTGTTGATCAGGAGGATTTGCTCTACCTAGACGAATTCTACTTAAAGTATTCGAGTACATAACAGTAGTATTACCCACGTCAAGCCCTAAACCTAAATCATAACTAAAAATCGGGCTTCGCGAATAATAATTAATCACGGAAGAAAATTGGCGTGTATCGAATCCAAAAAAATTAAACTCACCTAACGGAAATTTATTCTGAAAATATCCTCCACCGAGATAAATGTTATCAGAAATAGAATAATAAGCTTTTGCAACAACTAGTTCTGGCATAAAATTTCCCTTTACCACAATCTCTAAAGTGCCTGATGAATCAATTTTGGGCACATGTGCTCCAATTCCTTTTGAAAAATGGCTTGTACATGAACAAATAGAAAACATCAATAAAATCAATATAGATAACAACTTCATCATAGTCATTTTGGTTAGTTGAAAATTATTTATCAAATATATCCAAAAGCATACCAAAAAATCTAATCCATTATCAAAATGCTACATTGTTTAACGAAGTGAATTATTTTGAAAATTTCAATTTCTCTAAAAGAATCCAAATTTAATCTTAAATCCTATTCGAAATGGCCTAAAGTTCAAATTCAGCGTTCTCTCCATGTTTCCAAGCCATCAGACTTGAAAATGTAGTATTAAAAATATCGTTCAAAGCTTCTTGAGTTAAAAACGCCTGATGACCTGTCACCAATACGTTGGGGAACGTGTATAGCCTTGCCAACTCATCATCTTTCAAAAGTTTCAGACTGTGATCATAAAAAAACAAACCCTTTTCCCTTTCATACACATCAATTCCTAATGCACCTATTTTGCCTGATTTCAAAGCCTCAATGGCATCAATAGTTTTCAACACTCCACCTCTTGCACTGTTGATGATAAATACCCCATCTTTCATTTTTGAGATAGAATCTTTGTTGATAAGATATTTGGTTTTTTCGTTCAATGGAGTTTGAATGATGATGATGTCAGATTGGCTATATAATTCATCTAAAGAAGTATAACTCAATCCATACTGTTCTGAAAATTCAGCGTTCGGATAAATATCATAACCTAATAAATCACAACCGAATCCTTTCATGATTTTGGCTATTATTCCCCCTATCCTACCAACACCAATGATACCAACCGTTTTTTCATTTAAATCAAAACCAATCAGAGCGTCTAGTTTATAATTATTTTGCTTAACATTTTTATCTGCCACAATGAGCTTTCGGTTCAAAGCCAATAATAAAGCCACAGTATGCTCGGCTACAGAATAAGGTGAATATTCCGGAACATTGGCGACTTTTATTCCTAATTCCTTTGCTTTTGAAATATCAACATGATCAAAACCGGCAGATCGGGTCACTAAATATTTCACTCCCACTTTGCTTAATGACTCAAGAACGCTTGCATTGGCATTGTCATTGGTAAAGACCACCACCGCATCGTGACCATCAGCATAGTGAACCGTATCTAATTCTAATGTTTCTTCAGAAAAAGTTACTTCGATTTGTTTTTCTGATGCAAGTGCTTGAATATAACACTTCTCAAAATTCTTTGTATTAAAAAAAAAAGCTTTCATTTGAAAATGTGATTTGGTGGATGTTCACAAAGATGTTGATTGAAAAAGTATTTAAAAATGATTCTTATCAATTTTAAATGGATTTTATCAATTAAGTAGTCAATAAAACACTCAAGTAATTAAAATAATATATGATGTTTTAGTATTCTGCATTGAGCTTTCAATCACAGAAGAATGAATTTTTGTTCAGCCAACACCAAACAGATTTTAAATAATCATTAATTGAGAAAAATAATTGAATCATACATAACGCTTAAAAAACCAATTACTCTTTGTATTCATTTGTCCTTGATTTGAATAAAATGTTTTTAACGCAAAATAAGAACTTCAAAAAAACAACCAATACAATCATAATCAACATTTTAAAAAATACTAAAGCGAAAAATACAAGTTGTTTTTTAATAGCAAATTGTTATATATGTGAATTAAACATTTTGTTCAACGGTTACTTTTATCACACAAGCAAGATTATATTGCACATAAACAACAAATCAATTGATGAAAAAACTATTACTTATCTTATTGGCATCGTTTTCTTATGTCCAATCACAATCATTGCCCAGTGGTGGAACTTGGGGCTGTCCTACTATTCCTACTGTATCCACATGGGATACAACATGTTTCAAAAGAACTTCAGAATTGAAACTTGGTCAAGGTTTCTTCACTCACTTTGGAGCATCTGACCCTGTACATTTTGTAATTCCTCAAAACAGACCCTCGTTTGCTTTATCAATAGCACTTGGATGGAATTATTTTAGAAATGTCATAGGAACTGACGCCTTGAATATCAATTACTGGTCTGCCATAATGATACAAGAAAACGGTTTCGCCACATACAATGGGGTTCAACTACCTACTCAAGTGTTTGATGTAGAAGACAATGCAATGAAAACCATAGGTTGCTTATATCCCAGAGGTTGCAACAGCAACACCTGTGTGGGTGCAGGATATTGTTGGCATGTTTCACAGAATTTGAATGATGGCCCTTATCACAACACATTGGATGGTTACATAACTGCCGCGCCCTATTTCCCGCAGCGCTATAAAGCACCTGCCAACACTTTTTATGCCTTTTATAACTCCAACATGCCCATGGCAACCATGGCAATGACATTTTATAACATGTCAATTTACAGAAGAGCTCAACTGATGAACAATATTAACTTAGGTGCTGTTGAAACGGCTTCTCCTGATGCTTATGGTTTGGAAGCCGCTTTAGCTGTTGCTTACAACCTTGGACCGAATTCAGCACAAAGTATAGGTGCTCCGGGTTATGTTTTGCCGGCAGGAATCGCCACAAATAACTTCTGGGCAGGCACTTATTTTTCAGGTGGTGTTTCAAATTATGCTCAAAGGGTTTCTACATTCACTGCTGTTTTGAGCAATGATGAAGCTTACAAAACAAGATGCAACACACAATGCCCAAATGTCAATGACTATGATTTTTATTCATTTTATGACAGCCAAATCAGATGGGACACAGTGGCTTTGTTCATTGATCAATTGCTAAAAATGTATCCTGAGGTGAATGCCGCTAATTTCAAAGCACAAGTGAAACCTGTTTTTGACCAAACTGATGTGGATGGAAACGGCACAATCTCTTACAGATATGAAATGGGTGCCGTGATTGATAAAATCACTATGCTGTTACCCAAAGAAGACCCCGGCTTCTCTGTGACTTATGCCATCAATGGAACAGGTTGTAAATTAGGTTGCAGAGCACCTTACGCCACCATAAAACCACAAGGCAGCACAACCATTTGCAACGGACAAGCTGTTGTTCTCAAAGCCGAAGTGGATGGTTCTACACCAAGCACTATCTATCGCTGGTTTAGAAATGGCACACTGTTATCAGGAAGAACTTCTGACACTCTCAATGCAACTTTGGGAGGCACATACTCCATTGTGGTGTGTTGGCAATCTTTCAACACCATCACCAACAGCATGTCAAATTGTTGCGCAACACCGGAGTGTGAAGTGACGGTGACCCAATTGGGAAATTGCAACACATGTATCAACATGTCGTTGAACCAAAGCTCAAACCAATGCACAGGACAACCGGATGGAAGTATTTCAGTAACTTTCACTGCAACAGAAGCCGGTCCATTCACTATCTCTTGGCAGGGTGCGTTGCCTGGAATGTCAGGTTCAATGACTGTGCCAACAGCAGGAACTTATACCATCCCTGACAGAAGAGACGGAAGATATGCCGTCACCATCACCAGAAACGCAAATACCACTTGCAGAAATGCCAAAGATGTGATGGTGATTCCTGTGACCGTGATTAAAGAAAGGGTTGAAGCCAGAAAAATAGTAGGCACATGCGACACCAAGCTTTTTGCTGACATAAAAGCACAACAGCCAAGCACTTGTAGAATCAGGGTAGCTTATGGTGCTTTAAATTCCAACTGGGACAAGGCTTACTCAATGGATTTGAGAGTAAATGGCTCAAGTATGCTTTATATGTTTGAAGGCTTTAACACCAATAACACCACTGATGCTCGTTGGGACTGGTTTCCTTATAATTGGCCAAATGCCAATGCTCCAAACGTAAGATTTGTAGATGTGAACGATGGTGATATCCTTCAAGTCACAGGCACCGTAACTGTTCCTATGGGGGTTGGTTTTATAGACTTTTTCGATGGAGGTGTGAGATTAGGATCAACCACAAATCCTAAAGCCAGTTTCACTAATTTAGGTTCATCCGTTACAGACACATTTGCCACATTTAGATATAAACCCCCTGCAACAAGTGATATCGGAACAAGATTCATGAATGGAAGTTTTAGAGTAAATTGTCCGGTTCAATCGCCCCCTACTTACACATTTTCTTGGTCACCTCCAACCGGTTTAAACAATGCGGGCATTCAAAACCCTTCCTCTAGTCACAATGTAGATGCAGGAATCATATACACTGTAACGGCCACTCATCCGGTTAATAACAATTGCAGATTGCAAGACACTGTTTTTGTTCCTAAAAACTGCACTGTCACTCCTGTTGATTTGTTAAGTTTCGATGGTTTTAAGACAGATAACAAAATAGTGGTTAATTGGAACACTCAGAATGAATCTGATTTAAAAGTATATATCGTTGAAGTTTCGGTTGATGGAAAAACATTTCTTCCTCAGCAAGCTTATTCTCCAAAGAACTCAAAAGGAACTCATACTTATGGACATGAACTGAACTTTGCAGGATGGAAACAACTTTACATTCGATTAAAAGTAGTGGAAGAAAGCGGCGAATTTAGATATAGCAATGTGTTGTTTTTTCAGAATGAACAATATGTTTTTGCCAACATTTCACCTAATCCGTTTAGCAGTTCAATAAGAGTTAAATTCAACCAAGAAGGTAAATATAATCTTAGCATTTTCAACTTGAATGGATCAATAGTTGATGAAATGGAATACCTAGGGAGTGAATTGATAGTTGGTGAAGAATTGAGAAACGGCGTATATTTTTTAAAAATATCTACCGAATATGACAGTCAAGTCTTCAAAATTGTGAAACAATATTGATTTAAAATTTGGTGACTAGGCATCTGATTTAGTCACCAAATCTGTTTTGTAAAACACTCATTATTTTATTAAATTCCATGGAGATTTTGGGATTTATCTGAATAACTTAACTAACTGCTTTCGTTTACTATATTTAAGATTTCCAACTGTTTTATTTTTTCTTGATATATTTTCTCTCTTTCCAAAAACTCTTTTTGTCTTCTGTTCATTTCCTCTTGTGTAGCTAAAAGTTCTTCCATGTTTTGCCTCATTTCTTCTTCTTGAGCTTTCATTTCTTCCGTTTGAATCTGAAGGTTTGACAAAATCTGACTGTTATTCTCAGTGTTTTTTAAATTTGAAATCACAGAAGCAAGGTTCTCAGCAGCTTTTTCGAGAAATTCAATCATATAATGCTCAATTTTTTTGAAGGAAGCAATTTCTAATACTCCAAAACATTTATCATTATACTTCAAAGGAACAATTAACAAAGTTCTCGGTGTTGCATCTCCCAAGCCTGATGTGATTCTTATATAGTTCTCTGGCACTTCTGTAATCAAAGTAGTTTCTTCTTCCAAAAACACTTGACCTAACAAACCTTCACCCGGTGACAATTTAGAATTTATGTACTTTTTCCTATCATAGGCATAACAAGACACAAGTCTTAAACAAGTCTCACTTAATTCATTGTTAATCAAATAAATAACACCTTGATTGCTTTGTGTATATTTTATTAAAAACGAAAGACTTGCATCACAGATTTGCTGTGTATTCAATTGTTGTTGTCTCAAAATCTCAACTAATTTTGAAATTCCAACATTCAAGAATTTATCCTTATCTTCTTTTTCCTTAGCAAGTTTTAAACTCATTTGCATTGCCAAAAGTGACTGACCTAATTCGTCATCAGCTTGAATATTTTCTTGATGATTAAAATTACCTGATGCAATATTTTTAGCCAAATTGATACTTTTTGAAATTTGATTGATTTGCTCTTTCAAAGTATTGTTGCTTTTCGCAATTGTTAAATCCTGTTCATAAATTAGATAAGACCAGAGACCACATAAAAAGAATATGACTGCAGCCAAAAATACATGCACTATAAATCTTTGCAAATCCATATAGTTTTCTGTGGTGAAATAAATTTCTTTGAATCCTAGATATTGGATGTAAGCAAAAGTTGAATGATGAACCACAATGCCCAATGTTAAAGGAATTTGAAGTTTCCAATCTTTATAATGCATTAATAAAATTGATCCAATGAAGGCTATAAAATGCATTTCTAACATTCCGTGCATTTGATAAATTAACAAAGCGGTGAAAATGGCAAAATTGAAACTGCCTAAAAATTGATAAAAACGGCTGTTGGGTAATAGCAATTTAGAACTATAGTATGAAATCATTAACAATGAATTCACCGCAAATGAAATCAACCATGTGTCGTAAACTGGTGATAAAACCAACGAAAAAATCACGAAACACCAATAAGAAATTTCGACTGTTTTATCAGCTTTTTGATAGTAGGTAATGTTATTTATTTCCATGATTTAAAATATTGAACAACCGTAAGGCAATCCCGATTTATTATTGATTTGTTTGATAATTGTAAAATCATTTTGAAGTGAAGAAATAATGGCCTGTTTCACAAACGCACTATTTTCATCACTGCAATAGCGATTTGAATTATAATTTCCTGAATACAACACTTTGCCATTGGCATCTAGAAGCACTGCTTGTGGCGTAGAATAAACTCCGAATTTTTTCGCCACTTCACCTTTGCTGTCATCAAAAACAGGAAAAGGATATTGTTTATCTGTTTTTTGAGTGGTGTAGGCTATTATTCTCAAGTTGTCTTTAAAATCTCTCATAATTTCCTCAACATGTTTTGAGTTAAATTTTGAACATGGGCAATTAGGATTAAAAAAATGAACTAGAGTTAATTGCCCATTTAAATCGAATTTTACAGTATCTCCCAAAACTTTTCTTTTTATAAATGCTGGTTTAGGGGTCGGAGTTTTAATTCTAAGGTCTTCAAAATAAAAAATTGAAAATATACCTGAAAAGCAAAAAGTCAATACAAAAATTAACAACAAAACATTTTTCTTCATTTTTCGATAACTAAAATGTTCAACAAAAGTTTATTCAGATTCACAAAGTTACAGCTTACATTGTTTAAACATCTCTTATTTTTTGCTCATTCGTAAAACATTGTTCTATATTTGAGAGCATATTTTTAGGGATTACTATGAAAATCGGTTTTGAAGCACAGCGTATTTTTAGGTCTCACAAACATGGGATGGATTTTGTCGCTCTTGAACTCATCAAAGCTTTGATGAAACTTGACAAAACAAATGACTACATCATTTATGTGAACGAAGGAGATGATATATGTCTAAAAGAAACTGATAATTTCAAAATTAAAGTTTTTGGTGGCTCATATCCCTTATGGGAGCAGAGGAATTTGCCTAAAATGATTTCAAAAGATAAGATTGATTTGTTACATTGCACCGCCAACACTTCACCTATTTTTTGTCCGATTCCGGTTGTTGTTACCCTCCATGACGTGATTTATCTTGAAAAGAATCCTCTTTTTGCAAAAGGATATACAACATATCAACGATTTGGAAATGTGTATAGGCGTTTAGTAGTGAACAGGGCCATTCCTAAAGTTGATAAAGTTTTAACCGTTTCTCAATATGAAGTTGGAAATATTTTAAAGTTCTTCCCCTCAATTGAAAAGAAACTTGAGGTTGTTTATAATGGAGTTGGTACTCATTTCCAAAAAATCGAAGACAATACCATCTTAAATTCAATTGCCGACAAATATCAACTTCCTGAAAAATTTGTACTGTTTTTAGGGAACACAGACCCCAAGAAAAACACAGCCAACACTCTTGAAGCTTTTGGTCATTTTATCAACCAAAAAGGTGTGGGATTAAAAATGGTGGTAGGTGACATAAATCCCGATTATGTCAAAAGTTTATTAGCTGAGAAAAATATGGAACATGTTTTTGAACACATTCATTTCACAGGATATATCAAAAACACTGACCTTCCGGCTGTCATCAATTTAGCTGATGCTTTTTTATATCCCTCGAACAGAGAAAGCTTTGGCATTCCGGTTATTGAAGCCATGGCCTGTGGCACTCCTGTGATCACCAGCAATGTGACATCAATGCCTGAGGTTGCAGGTGATGCAGCTTTGTTGGTTGACCCGAAAAACCCATTAGATATTGCCGAAAAACTAATTCAACTTACAAAAGACAATGCTTTAAGAAACGAATTAATTCTCAAAGGTTTTGAGCAATCAAAAAAATTCAATTGGGAAAAATCAGCCTTGCAATTGATGGGTATTTATGATGCTTTGAAGAAAAAAATAAACTAAATTAAACATCACCCTTACCATTGAATATTTGGATATTATCTAATTCAAAATGGACTATTTTCGCTTCATTAACCTTTGAAAAATTCTAAAAAAGTCCCTTTCAACACATTTGAAAAGCTAAAATTTTGAACCTTAGAACAATCGGGGTTTAACATGTTTTTTATTTATTCCGCTTTCTAAACTAAATTCGCATTCGATTTTGAATGTGTGTGTAGATGAAGAACAAAAGGGTTTACATCCTGAATCAGATCGG
>JBDNDT010000054.1:0-9686 GCA_046718985.1 Cytophagales bacterium | reverse complement strand
AAGAAATTCTGAAAGGTGAGATTGTTGACGGCTCAGTTATATTGGCAGATTACGTTGACAATGCTCAAGAACTAGAATTTAAACTTACGAAAAATAAGAAAGAGCAGAATCCAAAGCAGTGAGCCCTTAGGCTTACTGCTTTTTTTTTGAATGTGATAAATTGTGTGTTTTTTATATTTTTCATTTACTTTTCGCTTTCTATATTTGAATTATTGAAAACTTGCCCTAAAACGATTTGAAATGAACAGTGGATATTTTAAATGTGTGATGCTAGTTGATGACAATGACACAGACAACTTCATTAGCAAGCGAATCATTGAATTGGCCGGTTATGCAGAAAAGATATTAGTTAAAAACTCGGGAAAATCAGCTCTTGAATATCTTGAGTCTGAGCAGTTCAACGCTGAAAATTTGCCGGATTTTATTTTTTTAGACATCAATATGCCTGTTGTTGACGGGTTTGTGTTTTTATTTGAATTTGAACAACTTTCACAATTGGTGAAAGATAAGTGTAAAATAGCAATTCTTTCAAGTTCTGATAGCAAAAGAGATATTGAAAGAATGGTGAGCAATGAATTCGTTGTGAAATTTGTCACCAAACCACTAACGATTGAGGCCCTTGAAGAATTAAAATCATTTTAGTCAACATAATTTATTCACCAATGTTTGAAGTTTTCAGAAGTAATGATTCAGCAAAGAAGAACAGCCACCTTAAAAACTTGGTTGCATTAGCAAAGTTAGACGGTCATGTTTCTAAAGAAGAATTAAGTTTTTTGATAAAAGTTGGAGAAAGAAACAGTGTCAGTGCAAATGATATCAGGAAAATGATTGCTAGAACCACCACGGTCAAAGTGGACAAACCAGACAATGACAATGAGAGATTTGAGATTATTTTCGACCTTATTCAAATGATGTTGGCAGATGGTGTAATGGATGAGGTTGAAATTGACTATGCAATTGATATGGCAGTTAAGTTAGGGTTCAGACCGGCTATTTCGGGAGTTTTGGTTAGAAAAATTGCAATTGATTTGATTGAAGGCCTGAGCAAAGAGGATATCAAAGTGAAAGTGAACAACTTTTTGAACATGAAGGCCGCTAGTTCAAAAATTTAGTATTTTATGAAGAGTGTTTTCCAAGTAGGTGATAAGGTTTCGCTGATTGGTAGTGATTCAGTTGGTGAAATCATTTCTTTGAGAGGTGAAAATGTTGAAGTGATATTAAATGGATTAGTTGTTAAATCAAAAACCTCCAAGTTGATACATTCCATGTTGCCTGAAACTGACGACCGGATTGAATCATCAAAATCCGAAGGTTTTTTTGATACTAAAGAAAAATTGATGTCATTCAAGTTTGAATTGGATGTGAAAGGTATGATGAAAGATGAAGCTTTGCTTTTGATTAATCAACAAATGGACGATGCTATTTTGTTGGGTGTCAATTCTTTTATTATTTCACATGGAAGAAGTGGGCAATTGAAATCATTTGTTAGGTCAGAGCTGAAAAAATATAGCCAAATCAAAAGTCTTGAAGACGCACCACTCGAAAAAGGGGGAGAAAACGCAACAGTGGTCAATCTTTGAAATGGTTGAATAAAATATAAATAATGGAATTTTTTCTGTTGCCTGTTTTGGCTTTGGGTTTGTTGTTAACCACTGTGTTAATCATCTTTTACATTGAAAGAAAACTTTCTTCTTTCATCCAAGACAGAATGGGTCCAACAGAAACAGGAAAATTTGGCACATTGCAGGGAGTGGCTGATTTGTTGAAGATGTTACAAAAAGAAGATATCGTTCCCTCAAAGGGAGAGAAGTATCTATTCAAATGGGCTCCTGTTGTAATATTCTTGGCTGTTTTTGCTGGTTTTAGTGCTATGCCTATAAGTCCGATTAAAATAGGGAATCAAACCACTGCCGGAGTTTTTTTTGTGTTGGCGGTCGTTTTAGTTGATGTGGTGGGTCTTGTGATGGCAGGGTGGGGGTCAGGGAGTAAATTTTCTTTGATTGGTGCTTTTAGGGCTATAGGTCAAATTATTTCTTATGAAATACCGGTTGGTCTTTCTGTGCTATCAGTTGTTTTGGTATCAGGAACTTTGAATTTATGGGAAATTGCTACCATTCAATCATCACCTTCTGAGGAGGTTTACTTATTTGGCTTAAACTCATTAGGTTTAAATGTTTCTGATTACAAAGGGATTTTCCTTTGGAATGTTTTTTCAAATCCCTTATTGTTGATATTTTTTGTTATTTTCTTTATTTCAACGCTTGCAGAGTGTAACAGAGCACCATTTGATATTCCGGAAGGAGAATCAGAATTGATAGGAGGATTTCATACTGAATATAGTGGAATAAGATTTGGTATTTTCTTTCTGTCAGAATACGGAATGATGTTATTATTCAGTATTTTAGGAGCAATTCTTTTTTGGGGAGCTTGGGCGTCACCATTGCCTAACTTTGGACAAGTAAAATTATTCGATTACACCACAGGGCATACAAATAGCGTTTTAGGCGTTGCTTTAGGCGTGTTTTGGATCATCTTTAAAGCTTTGATTTTCATGACCATTCATGTTTGGTTGAGATGGACATTGCCAAGGCTCAGAATTGATCAATTGATGAGTCTTTGTTGGAAATATTTGATACCGATTAGTATATTCTTGCTACCTTTAGTTTGTGTTTGGAAATTTATTTAAGATTCTTAAATTAAATTGGCTGAAAATTCAATTCGCAATAGCCAAGTTCTTTTCTGTGAGCACGAAAGAATCAAAAGGGCTGTTAGTATTGGCTATATTATCATTTCTCATTTTTCTCATTTATATTTCATTGCCTAGATATCAAATCAATGTGACTGATTGCGAAAGTTGTTTTGTGGCATTAGAAGAAGCAAAAAAGAGTTATGATGATTCAAAAAACCAACGAATTCAACCCAATAAAAAGAATGTAGAGTTTTTTAAATTCAATCCAAATAATTTAAGCAAAGAAGACTTTTTGAGATTGGGGTTAAAAGAAAAAATTGCAGAAAATATCATCAAGTATAGGTCTAAAGGGGGTAAATTTAAGTCAGTCAGGGATGTTGAAAAAATCTATGGTATAGACAAAGCATGGGTAGGAAAAGCATCAGAATGGATGTATTTTGAAAACAATTCTAAAGAGAATCCAGGATTAATTAAACCTGAAAAAAGCACAACAAAAGAAAATCGTACTAAAATTGACTTGAACACTGCTGACAGTTCTTCACTTGTCAAGATTAGAGGGATAGGTCCGGTGACAGCCAATAGAATCATAAAATACAGAGAAAAATTAGGAGGCTATGTTTCTTTGGAACAACTTCATGAAGTCTATGGGTTTTCAAACTTAGAGATTCAAAATATTGAAGATATATTTGAAATCAGTTCAGCCTTTCGTCCGGTGCAAGTGATTGTGAATAGAACAGATTATAAAACCATTTATAACCATCCGTATCTTGGAAAAGATGTTACTACATTTATGAAGAAGGAAAAAAGACATGTTTCAAGTTGGGAAGAACTTGAAAGTGTAATAGACACTAACAAAATAAAATTGCGCATTTTGAAAAGTTATGTTACTTTTGATTAAAGTAGTTTTTTATGATAAGAAAGTTAACTTTATTGTTAAGTCTTTTAGCTCTTTATGCTTACTCACAAGACAGTAAAAAGTTTATACCCGGTTATGTTGTCTTTGCAAATGGTGATTCTCTGAAAGGTTTGGTAGCTAATCTGCATAAAAACTCACATGAGTATATTGACTTCAAGCCTTCATTTTCAAACAAAGACACCATGTTGATGCCAAAAGATTTGAAGTCTTACAAAATTGGCGATAAACAATATTTTACAATCGCTTTTCCCGGAACAGAAGATGGACAAAAAATATTACATTTTGCTGAAGTGTTAGTAAAAGGAAATTTAACACTTTATAAATCAAAGTTGAAAACCGATCCAATCTTGCCACCCACCGAAGCATATATTGTTAAAAAAGTAGGAATAGACAGTTCTTTTGCAGTTGGCAAAGTAAAGTTTCTTTTGCCCTTGATTGAAGATGAAGTTGAAGTTGCTGAAATCATCAAAACTCATAAGTACAAAGAGAATGAGGCTGATAAAATAAGAATCTGTCAGTTATACAATGAGAAAAGAAAGTAATTTTGATGAAAACAAATTTATTGTTATTGTTTTTTTGCCTTTTATTTTTTGCATGTTCAAACTCAGATGCTTCTGAAAAAATCAGCTCTACAAAAGTTTTGGATTTGGTCAAAAAAGGCAAGCCGGTTTTTATACAAAATAAGACAATTGTTGGCGTGTTAGATTTTACTGAGTTAAAATCACTTTTATATCCCTCTTTGCCCAGGCTGAACAGTGTCGAAATTCCAGTTGCGATTTATTTTGAGAATTGCACATTCGATGATGAAATTGTTGCATATAAAATTTCAAATGGGATGGCAATAAACGTAGTGTTCCAAAAAACACTCACTTTTTTCTCATGTACGTTCAAATCAAAAGTTTTTTTGAAAGAAATTGAAGTGAGAGGTGAATCAAACTTTGAGAAAAATGTTTTTCAAAAGGATTTTTTTCTAGAAGGTTCAAGATTTTTTGGTATCAATGTTGTGTTTAATGAAACAACATTCAAAAACAAAACGAACTTTTCAAGAGTAATTTTTGAGGGTAAAACTTCTTGGAGAAATATTACTTTTGAAGAAGAAACAACATTTCAAAACACAGATTTTAAAGACAGTTTTTTTATGGCGGATGCAATATTCAACAAAAACTTAGATTTTTCATTAGCAACTTTTAGGAAAAAGATGAGTTTCAATCATGTTACCACAATTGATTTCGTAGATTTCACAGGTTCAAGTTTTTTGGGTCAGGCAGATTTTTTGAATAATGAGCCAAGCAAATCTTTTTCATTTAATGAAAGTGTTTTTTATCAAAAGGCAAGGTTTGAGCCTCAGGAAAAATTAAAGTTGTTAGATATTTCAAATACATTATTTTTGTTAAAAAAAATAAACTAAACTAAAAGATGAAACCTAAACTAAAACATCCATTACTTATACTTTCTGCATTATCACTCAGTTATTTGTTGACAAGTTGTGACCCGGAGTCAAGAGATGAATTTAGACGAAGCTTGTTATCACAATTGGGTTGGGATTCTACATTCATTGAAAAAGATAAGAACGAGGTTGAAAAAGACATCAATCTAGATGAAAATATTAATAACAATAGTTTCCCAAGTTCTTATTCGATAGACAATAGAATGCCTCCTGTCGGAGACCAAGGAAATTATGGTACCTGTGTGGCATGGGCTGCGGGTTATTATCAAAGGACGTATCTTTTCGCGCAAGACAACAATTTAACCAAAAGTTCACTTTCAAGCAGTGTGAATCAGTTTAGTCCTAAAGATTTGTTTTATGCTATTGACAGAAGATATAAAGGAACAAATTGCAATGGTTCATCATTTGATGCGGCATTTGAAGTGATGCAATCCAGAGGAGTTGCCAGAATGTCCGACGTACCCTACACAAACTTGGGAAACTGTTCCGGGAATGCAGATGCTTGGAATAATTTTGCCAGAGATTTTAAGATAAGAAATTACAGACAAATTAAAATTGATGAACAAACATTCAAATCACATTTGACTCAGAACAGAGCAATTGTGATTGGAGCAAAATTAGGTAATAATTTCATGGAGTGGAATTCTTCGGCAGTGCTCACATCTGACAATGATACTTATCAAGGTCAACACGCATATCATGCTTTAGTTATTGTGGGATATGATGATAATCGAAGAGCTTTCAGGGTCATTAACTCATGGAACACATGGTGGGGCGATCAAGGTTATGCCTGGATTGGTTACAATCACATGTTTTCAAAATTTTGTATTGCGGCTTATGTTGCAACAACCAATGCCACCAATATTTCTTCCACCAATGGGCAGGTTTCAGACCAAAGCTCCAGATCAGGAATGGATTTACAAGCATCCTATTTAACAGATGAAGATTCTGCCGGAACAAATGGAACAATCAGAAATATAACGTATGATGTGTATAACAGGGGAACACAATCCATTCCTGCTACTTTAGATTGGTCAGTTGTTTATTTGTGGTATAATGCTTTTGATGCTGAAAAATTCGGCATTTTATTACACGATTACTATAGCAACGATTTGGGCGAACAAGGTAAAAATGGGGAATGGACAAGTTCAACAAAATTAAACGAAGGAAACCCAACACCTAGAGGAAGTTCTGGCAATTGGTGGAATTTTGTGGATATCCCGGCAAAGAGAAGTATTGCACAGGCAGTTTATGGAGTTGAAGTTTTTGAGTGGGAATATGAAATGCCCAACATTCCTGATGGCTATTACTATTTTGCATTATGGGCTGATCCCTTTAATAAAGTTCAGGAGGAAGATGAAGATAACAATTATTTGTTTTATACGAATGAAAGTGGAGGACCTGTTGAGGTGAAGAATGGGAAAATAATTTCCCCGCCAATGACAAATGCAAGAAGAATTAAGGATAAATTAAACCTGAAAAAAGTAACAGAAGTGTCTCCGAATACGTACACGAAAAATGAATTGTTGGCGTTGATGAAAAAATCAGTCACAAGTGGAAGATTAGAAAGAGAGGTCAAAAATTTTCATTTTAAGAAAAAGTTTAATAATGAAAAATGGTGATTTCTTAGTATTATACAATGTAATTATCGAATAAGAGTTGGAAAATCGGGCTTTAGTTTGGAAGTCTTAAAAAATGATTATATTTTTGGAAAGCTGTGGAAAAAAAATCACATTATGAAAAAGTTTATTGCATTATCCCTAATCATTGTTACAACATCTTTTGTTCCGTTGTTAACAGCACAAACCCTTGGTGATTTCAGGTCTAGACAAACTGGTAATTGGAATGCTTTTTCAACATGGCAGAGATTCAATGGCACTGTTTGGCAAGATGCAGTGTCAGGACAGACACCTGGTGTTGTCGCAGGTGCAAACGTGTTAATAAGGGATGGACACGATGTAACTTTAAATGTTACTCCAACAAATTCAATTGGTGATTTAACAATTGGTGAGGGTTTGACAGGTTCACTTACTACGGACAATGCTAACAGAACTTTGAATGTTGGGGGGGCTTTATTAGTAAATGTAGGTGCGACATATAACATTAATAGAACAATATTAACTGTTTCAGGTGCAACGACAATTTCCGGTACTTTGTCAGATGCCAGCAATGATGGCAGTCAAACTTTTAATGGAACATTCACAGTAAATTCAGGAGGCTCATATTCTACTGTTAACACTTCTGTACATAGATTTGGAGGAAATATCGTAAACAATGGAACATTGAACAAAACAGGAACTGGAGCCATAATATTTCAAAATGCCGGTGTTAAAACGATTACAGGTTCTCAGCCTATTACTTTAGCCGGTGATATAACAATTAACTCAGATGTCGAAGTGGTGAATAATCTCGCTGCACTTCTCCAAATTAATAACAACTTAAATGCACAAAGTGCAACGTCAATATTTACTCAGGGTGCAAGTTCAAGCACTAATTATAATGGCGGAAACGCACCTATGAATGCAGGTGTGTTTAATGCAAATGCTACAGGTAATACCTTCAGATATACTGGTAATAACGATCAATCTGTTAGGGGAGCGACGTATAATAATTTGGTAATTTCAGGAAATCTTACTGCTACCAGGAATAAAACTGCAAATGGTCCAATAATTGTTAACGGTTTTTTAACCATCACCAATAGTGGTACTAATGTGAATAATTTTAACATTGCCGGACAAGATTTAACTGTTAATGGAAATACTTTTATTGAGTCTGGTGGTCAACTTTCTGATAACAACAACGCTGGTATAAATACTTTTTCCGGTACTTTAACTATTAATTCAGGGGGAACATTAACAACAGGAAACACTTCAGCTTTTGTTTTTGGTTCGGATGTTTTAAACAATGGAACTTTCACCAAATCAGGAACAGGTTCTGTAACTATCAATGGTAACAGAACATTTACAAATAATAATGGAACTTTTGTTATTAATGGAGCAGTTACTACCAATAACTCTTTAACTCTAAATGGATCAAATCCTTTTTCTTCAACAGGAGGTGAAATCAATGTAGCTGATAATCTCAATGTTAATACGAATCTAACAATTGGCTCGGGAGGGTTAACTGTAAATGGAATTACAAATGTTAATGCTGTTTTAAGTGATAATGATAACGGGGGGACAAATTCATTTTTAGGTAATTTGAATATCAATTCAGGAGGGACGTTAACAACAGGAAATACATCACCATTTGTTTTTGGAGGAAATATTTTAAATGATGGAGTCTTTACAAAAACAGGAACAGGGGCTATCACCTTCGTAAATCCTGGAGTTAAAACAATATCCGGTTCACAATCTTTTACGATATCCGGTATAATTACAATAAATAGTGGAGTTGAGGTTATAAACAATCTTTCTGCTTTGCTCCAATTCAACAACAGTATTAATGGTGTGGATGGTACATCTGTATTTACAATGGGAGAGAATACCATTGTGAACTATCAACCAATGACTTCACCAATGTCAACAGTTGGTGTGTTTAACGCATCAGCACCTGGTAACACATTTAGATATTCTGGAAATAATGATCAAAATATCAAGGGAACAGTTTATTATAATTTAGAACTGGCTGGAACGTTAACTGGTTCAAGAACAAAAACATTATTTGGAGATGTAATTGTAAATAACAATTATGTTGCTCAAGGAACAGGTGGTAATATTAACATATTGCAATTAAGCACTTTTAGTTTTACTGTTAATGGAACTACTGATTTATTGAATGCTGCAAGGATTACTGATAACAATGCTTTAGGAACGAATCTCTTTATTGGTAAAGTTACGGTTTCTGGTAATTCTGACTTAAACTTCTCAGGTGGAAATTCAAACGTAGAACTAAGAAATGGACTTGAGATAAACTCTTCAGTAGGTCAAAATTTCGGTTCAGGAACATTTAGATTCACGACTAATAATCAAACTATTTCGGGATCTGCAAGTTTTGGGACAATGCAAATGTTCATTGATGACATAACAGTCATTAATGATGTTTCACATGTTAATGGCTTGACAGTTGGTGTTTTAAATGGATCTAATGCAAATTCTGTGTTAGTTAATAAAGCAAACAGACTTATCAGAGTTAATAATTCTACAATGCCATTTGCTATGGCAGGTTCATTTGATTTAACTGCATCAGGAAATATTGTTGAATACAATTTTAATGGAAACCAAAATGTATTCCCAACAACATATGTTAATTTAACTTTTTCAAATAATGGAACTAAATTTTTAACTGGTAATACAACAGTTACAAATAATTTTACATCTAATAGACCATTAGATTTTGGGTCTGCCGGTGTTACTTTAATCACTCAAGATGTTGTTAGTTTCACAACCACAAGTGGAAATGTCTTTATGAATGGAAATGCTACAAACAATTGGCTTCATTCCGGTGAAAACTTAACCTTAAATGGATTAACAACCGCTGTTGGAAACACAATAGAGTTTAATAGAAATGGAGTTCAAAATATTCCTTCTAATGTTTCATGGAGAAATTTAGTTCTTTCAGGTTCAGGAAATAAAAATCTAACCGGTGCGACCACAATTCTTCAGAACTTAACTATTTCCGGTACTGCAACATTA
>JBDNDT010000053.1:0-9793 GCA_046718985.1 Cytophagales bacterium | reverse complement strand
ATCTAGTAATGTATTCAGCCAACGACTCTGGAGAATATTCATTAAGATAAAATTGATAGGTCTTTGTCGAAATCTTTTGCAGTTCCTCAGAGTCTCTTACTAATTCGTGCAAAACACTTTTCAACCCTTTCCAACTTTTCATCTGAATGATAGGTGACTTCTCATAATTGAGTTTCTGCGGAAGTTCGTCAGCCACCAAAACACAACCCATTTTCATCGCTTCAAAAATCCTGAAGCTCTCAATTTTAGACACCCCTGCCGGACAAAGAACTATCTTCGAGTTGTTTAGCATTTCTGTGTATTCCTTCGCTCCCAAACCGGACATGAAGCCGTTGGTGAAACGAATGTAACTATTGGGAAAATATCTGTCATAAACAAAACGAAAACGTTTCTGTATTTTTTTGGTGATTCTATAGGGCAAAAAACCCAGAAAAGAAATCTCATTAAAAAACCTTTTCCTGCCACTGTGCAAACTGCCGGAGAAAAACACATCCAAAGTTCTTTCGTGGATGGGTTTTGGTTCTTTCTCCAATAAATTCTCGGTGTAGCCTAGAGGGAAGTGATAATAATTTTGTGGCAATTCAACATGTTGAAGATAAGCTTGGAAAACAACATCAAACTTCTTCAAAAGCTCAGGCAGTATTTCTAAAAATTCATCTATAATCACACATACTTTTTTGCTTGTTTGTGAATGAAAAACAGGTGTTAATGGTAATTTCAAGTTTGTGACGCCAATGTAAAAGTGAACTTCCAAGTCGAATTCACATGTTTTGGCAAGATATTCCACCATCTTTCCCAAATATACCTTTTCACAATGTCTGGCAACTCCTTCTTCAAAAGGCAGATTGTTCACAAAAGCATAGACCATTATCTTATTATTTAAATCGTACAAAACTAAATAATTTATGCATTTAAGTATGAACAGTGACACTTTTCAAAAAGCAACTAATAATTCTCCCTCACCAATTACCTTTAATCAAAATGGATAACCCACACTGAAATTGTAAATCACTTTTTCATCTCTACCCAACAAATCAACTGTTCTGAATTTTCGAATCACCCACCTTTCGCCATCGTTTTGTGCAGGGTCAAATGTTTTTATACCTAAATCTAACCTAAAGACAAAAAATGAAAAATCCAGCCTAATGCCAAATCCGGTACCAATTGCTATTTGGTTTTGAAGGTTGTTCAACTTAAAAACCGTTCCGGGTCTGTTTGGGCTTTCTTCCAGTGTCCAGACGTTGCCTGCATCAATGAACAATGCACCAGCTAAAAACTTATATATCTTAAACCTTGATTCGACATTGAACTCAAGCTGAATATCACCCGGTTGTTCAAAATTATAATTCACTCTTCCATTGTCATCTTTTTGAGCAAATCCTCCCGGACCAAGTCGTCTTGGTCTCCAAGCTCTGATGCTGTTGCTCCCACCTGAGAAAAAATATTTATCATAAGGAATCGTTTTAAAACCATCATAAGGAAGCACCACTCCTGAAAAAATCCTGTAAGCTATAGCAGATTTTCTTGAAATGGGTTGATTGTTTCTAAATTCGGTGTTTAGCCTGATGAATTTGAAAAAAGGCAGTCCAAACAGCTCATCATCCTTAATCGGAATATCCGGATTTCTTAGCGTGTTTTGAATCATTCCCAGGGTTAAACCTCCCAGTTCTCCACCCACTCTGAAGTAATAAGACCTTTTGTTACTTAAAAAATCATTGTTGTTGAAAGTGTAGCTTACTCCCATATAGGAGATGATAGAACGATAAAAAGTATTGATTAGATTGTTGCCTTGTGCAACCAACAAACTCAATCTTTCTTCGAATAGAGTGTCTTTGATGTTAGCATCTATTATGTTAAGGTCTATGGGGGAAACTGAAATGCGTGAAAATTGTCCGGTCTGAAACAAATAAGTGATGGCACCCCTGGTCACTGAACGACTGAATTCTGGTCTAGAGGTGTAAGTGTAACTGGCAATAAACCTTGTTCTTGGATCAAAATCGGGAGCTACACCTCGGCCTACAAAAGGAAAAAGTACCAATGGATAAGTGAGCGAAACATTCCCATTGATTTCGGTTGTTTGATAAACCAAGTTTGGGTCAATCGCACTCGCCTGGCCTTCAATGCCGGCTCTTGCACCTACTTCAAAAATTTCACAACCCCTAAGGGTGTTTCGATTCATGAAAACAATGCTCCCAAATGGCCCAGGAACCTGTTGGTTGATGTTGGTGTTCACTCCAAATTCATCACTGATTCTGTAACGGCTCATTGAAGAAAGCCTTATGAATGCCCTCAAACTATCTCCTTCTTTAATGTAATTTAAGTTTGAAAACCTAAACATGTCAATTCTGTTGAGCCTGTTGAGTGTTTTTTGGCTTTCAGTGTTGCTGTAAGGCTTATTGATTTTGATTGCAATCTTTTTGTCTAAAACGTAAGTTGAATAAAACTTCTCAGCATATTGATAGGTCACACCTTTTGAAGAACGTTTAGATTTATTGACTTTTCTGTCAGCATCTATTTCAACCTGAATATCTTTGATGAAATATTTTTTGTGAACATCACCATTGCTTCTCTTTTCAATGTACATTTCAACCCAAACCGTTTTGTTTGATCCAAAAGAATCTACTTCAAAACGTATAAAATCTTTAGTGAAGTCAAAGTATCCCATATCTCTCAATTTCAATGTCAATCGGTCTCGTTCTTTTGAAAGATTGTTTTCGTTGAAGACATCCCCTTTTTTCACCCATGATTTAGGATCGTTCTTGACCACTTTTTTGATTTCAGCATCATCAGAATTAACATCAAATTCAACAATTTTATAGGGCTGACTTTCCTTGATTGAATAAGTTACATTCACATTTTTCCCGATAGTGTCCAGAGAATAATAAGCTTGAACATCAAAAAAACCTGAAACTTGATAAAGCGAAATAAATTCTTTCAAGGTTTTGCTAACTATTGCCGTGTCTAACAATACAGGCTTTTCACCCACAACCCTCATCAACCAATTACCTTTTTCTTTCTTAGCCAACAGTTTTTTGCCTTTTTTGTCTCGTTTTTTGATCGTTTTTCTGATTCTGTTGGTATCTGTTTCAGGAATTTCACGAATTTTCAAACTAAACAATGAATCATGTTCAACAATTCTTTGACTCACTTTTGAAGAATCAAAACTTTGTTTGCCGATGAGATAAAAATAAAGATAGGGCTTTGTGCCTAAAATGGGTAATTTTCTGTTGGGCTTCACTTTGAAAAACTGACTTAGGTCTTCTGTGGCGATGTTTTTATTGCCTTTGATTTGCTGTCTGTTAAGCAAATACTCTTGTTTCCCTAAAAAAGGGGTGTATGAGCAAGATTGCAAGAACAAGAATACACATAGCCCTAAAAGTTTAAGACTAAAACCTTTAGATTTGTGCAACAAAAAAGCTAAATAAAAATCTAAAACTCTCCCCAACAGCAAATGATTTCTAAAAACGAAGCCAAATTCGTCAAATCTTTACAAAATAAGAAATCTAGAGACGAACACCAACTTTTCATTGTCGAAGGAGGAAAAAATGTTTTAGAACTTCTCAACTCAGGATTTGAAACCCAAAAAATCTACATAACTACTGAATTTTACGAAAAAAAATCTGAACTATTATCAAAAACCAAGTCGCCAATTGCTTTTGTAAATGAAGAATTCTTAGTGAGCAATGGTAGCTTCTCAAGCAACAACACTGCATTGGCATTGGTGAAAATGAAACATTTTAAACCTGAAATCCTGAATGTTTCTAAAAACTTGCTTATCCTTGACCAAATCAAAGACCCCGGAAATCTAGGCACCATCATCAGAACAGCGGATTGGTTTGGAGTGAATCAAATTTTATGTTCTGAAGACAGCACAGACTGTTTCAGCCCAAAAGTGACCAATTCAACAATGGGTTCTTTAGGAAGAGTGATCTTGGTTTATGCAAATCTCAGCGAGGTCTTGCAGAAAAATGGATGGACTAATATTTATGGAGCCGTTTTAGGTGGTGAACCCATTGCCAAAATCAAAACACAAGAGCCCTTTGCTTTGGTTATAGGAAATGAATCGAAAGGAATCAGCGAAAAGATTCAGTCCTTTTGCAGCCAAAAAGTGACCATTCCAAACATAGGCAAAAATGCAGAATCACTAAACGCTTCGGTGGCTTGTGGCATTTTGTTGCATGAATTGACAAAGTAAATTTAATTCAAAAGAACTTACAGAAATTTTATGATTTGGGCAAACCCAATAAGAACCGCTCGGCTTTTTCGGACTCGCTCTTTTTAGAAAAACTCTTCAAAGTTTTATACAAATCCCTCTATTGCCTACGAATTTGTAGATTTAAAGTTTATTTATCACAAGAAACAAGCTTTAAAAAACACCTAATCCGTTTTTTCTAGCTTTGATACATTATCACAAAGACGAAGGTTAGCGTCTTATGAAGCCGGAACAAAATCTTGATGAAAAATGCTTATTTCCATATCAGTTAACAGACTTAACGCCGATAAACTTCAGAAATTCATCTTTTCTTCTTTTTGAAACCATCAATTCTTGTCCACTGGCGAGGGTGACATAGCCACCATCACCTCTTGTGTACCTTATGATTTCATCAATGTTGATGATCAAAGAATGGTGGATTCTGAAAAACATGTTGTTAGGCAATGCGTTTTCATATTCTTTTAATGATTTTGAAACAACATGCTTTTTCCCATTTTTTAGATGGAAGATGGTGTAATTTCCTGATGCCTCACAATATAAAATCTCTGCACATTTCACAATTTCAATGCTGTCGCTCATGGGCAAAGCGATTTTGGCATCCTCTTTCTTGTCTTGGTTGATTTGCTGAAAAAGATTAAAAAGGTTTTTCTCGTATTGTTTGTTATCAATTTTTTCAACCGCTCGATTGACAGAAGCAATGAGTTCTTTCACATCAATGGGTTTGAGCAGATAATCAAGGGCTTGATGTTTGATTGCCGATATGGCATATTCAGAATAAGCGGTGGTGAAAATAACTTCCAAATTTTGACAATCAGTTTTCTCAAAGAGGTCAAAACCGGTTTCATTGGGCATGTTGATATCTAAAAAAACAATGTTGGGTTGTTGTTGCTCAATCAGCAGAACGGCTTCATCAATGTTCGACGCTAAATGAACTTGGTCAATGGGGCTGCAAAATTCTTTGATTAACATAGACAAACTCTCTCTGCCCATCAACTCATCATCCACAACAAGGGCTTTGATTTTATTTTTCTTCATAGGTCATAATTCGATAGACAAAGTTACTTTAGTACCTATCGCATTTCCTAACTCATCTTTCAAATCTTCTATACTCAGGTGACTTTTTTGGTTAATATTAACCAGTTTAAGTCTTTCCAGGGTAAGTTCTAGTCCAAAACTTTTACCATTTTTGGGTTTTGTATCATTTTTTCTTCCGATTCCATTGTCTTCAATGATGCACTTTAGGGTTTGTCTTTCTTGCAAAATGACCAAACTAAGAATTTTATCTTCTGAAACTTTGTTCATTAAGCCATGGATAATTGCATTTTCAACAATAGGCTGTAAAATTAGTGGTGGAATGAAGATATCTTCCGGGTTTTGTTCAAGCCTCAACTCAAGATAATATTTGAATTTGTTTTCAAATCTCAAGTTTTCTAGTTTGATGTAATAATCCATAAGTTCAAGGTCGCTAGCCAAAGAAACTTTAGTTTGGCCTGATGAAGCCAGCACTTTCCTCATCAGTTTTGAAAACAATGAAATGTTAGCAAGTGCTTCAAGTTTGTCGTTTTTGTTGATTAAAAATTGAATTGAGTTGAGGACATTGAAAAGAAAATGAGGGTTCATGGCCGCTCTGAGTGCCATCAGTTTATATTCTGAGGCTTCTCTGTTCGATGATTCCAATTCAATGTGTTTTTTGTTGATGGTTTCTTCGTTTTTCACCACCTCAGAAACATCTATGCCTAACATGACGATGGCAACTTTTTCAAAATTGTCATTGAAGATGGGTGAAAACAAAGTGTCAAAGAACAATGGATTTTGACTGCTTCCAAATTTCATTCTTTGGATAAAAACCTCTTCTCCCGTTTCAAAAGCTTTATTGATGTTGTTAAAATACTCTGATTGTTGTTTTTTGAGTTCTTCCAAAATGTTGAATAATCCGGTGTTGACCTGATTAAATGAGTTGGTGACCAGAACATCTTGAACTTCATTGTGCCTTAAACTGAAGCCATTCAAGTCAAAAAGTTGAAAAGCGACAGGTAGTTTTGCCATGATGGTGTCAAGGATTTGATTGTTTTCCAAGACCCTGAGTTCAGAGAGCTTGAAGTCAGAAACATCTTGAATGCTTCCATTAACCGAAACCATTTTATCATTCTCAACAACTGGAATTGCGCTGATTCTTAACCATTGTGTTTTGGTTTCAAACCTTCGAGTCATCACATCAAATGTTACGGGTTCTCTCTTTAGCATTTTCTTGATGAGGAGTTTTTTAGCCAATTCAAATGTTTTCTCTCCTACAAAACTTTTCAGCCATTCAATATCTAAGATTTCGAATTGTTGGGCTTTCAACAAATCGAATACTTTATCTGAAAACTCAATTTTTTGATTTTCAACATCATAAATCCAAGAACCAATCTTAGCGATATCTTGAGAAATGCTAATAAGTTTTTCCTTGTTCTCTAAGTTGATTTGGGTTTCAACCAATTCGGTGACATTTCTGCTCAAAATCAATACAAACTCAATTTGATTATCTATCATAATCGGTTTAGAAACAGACTCAGCCCAAACGTGGTGTTGATCATTATTCTTGATTTTCAAAAGAATTTTCTCAGATTTTCCTGAAAAAGCGCTGTCAATCAAAAAGGCAAAGGTTTCAAGGTATTCTTCAAAAACAAATGTTCGATAATCCATTCCATGAAACAGGTCGATACCTGTTGCCAATTTTGTCATTTTGGCATGAAAAGAGTTGAAAAAATAAAGTTTATTCGATTTGTCAACAGCCCAAATTCCAATATCATCAACGTTTAATATGCTGTCTTGGAAAGCTTTGAAACGGTCGATACTTTTTTGAAATTCATTTTTTTCTGTCATGTCAGACATTACCCATAAAGTTGCTTTTTGATTTTCAAAAATGATGTTAGAACATGACACCATCAAAGTTTTGATACTTTCATCTACCTTTATTTCAACTAACTTCTTGAAAGAGGATTCTTGACAATCAACTGTATTTAAAAAAGAGTTAAAAAAGTTTTCCTGTTCATTTCCAAATAAACTTTTTGAAACATGATTGAGGTATATCACTTTTGAACCCTTAGTGATCATTAACGCAATCGGCATTTCTTCAAGGATTCTCAATAAGTTTCTTTCAGATTTTTCAAGTTCACGTTTTTGAAGCATCAATTCTGTTTGGTCATTGATGTTGATCACAAAAGCATTATTCCCTTTAAATTCAGTTTTTTGAATATTCACTTTTCCAAAAAATGGTTTGCCGCTTTTCTTCAAAAACACCAAACTGAGGGAGATGCTGATTTTTTCAACCTGATTCAATATTTCACTTAATGGTTTTCTTTCTGAAGGCGACAACAAATCATAAATTTTGAGTGTCGAGAATTCTTCTTGGCTGTATTCAAACATTTCACATGCCTTTGCATTGAAATGATGAATTTTATCACCGTCGAAAAACAAAATAGATTCTGAACTTGCCTCTGATAACAGATGAATATTCTCTTGATTTTCTCTTAACAAAACAGAACTGTCATAAATTGTTTTAGCAAAACCTCTCAATTCTTCTTCAAGTTCTTCAATTTTGATTCTAAGCGAAGTGTTTTCATGATTGATTTCTTGGAGATGAGTTTTTGAAGAGGAAATTTCTTTTTTCAACAATTTTGTTTCATTATCATTTCTAAATAGAATCAATTTCTTTCCGTTGTTCAATTGAACGGTTTTGATTGAAAATTCTATATATTCACCAACATGATTGCATAATTCTGTGACAAGCATTGGTGAATCTTCAGGACTTTTAACCGCTCTAAAAAAACATTCAAAATCTTCCTGCTTTTTAAAAAGTGATGCAAATTCTGAAAAATGTTTAAATTCTAAGATATAAAATATTTCTCGCATCACATGATTCACAAATGAAATTGAACCGTTCAAATCAACAATCAACATTCCATATTCAATGCATTTGGAGATGGATTTAAACGTATCTTCCTCATTCAACAAATCTTTTGACAATTCTGCATTGAATTTTTTCTGATTTTCTAAGTTTCTGTTTAAGTTAATTCTTTGTGATTCATTAAATAAAAACAAGGTTCTTACTGTTTCTTTTTTCTGAAAGTCATCAAATTGAAAGAATTTAAATTCGATAATTTCTCCGTCATAGTTTCTGAGAAAAATTTTGTTTTCAGCTGTGACTTCACTTTCCAGAAAGTTATCAAACTTTTTCTTGTAAATTTTTGAGGGTTCTAAACCCATCCATTCTAAAAACAAACGGTTGCATTTAGTCACGATTCCATTTCGAATTTCAATAACACCAATGTTGATTTTCTCAGACTGATCTTCAAAAACTTTCACCGTTTTATGGGAGTTTTCTTTCAGTTTTTGTTCTTCGTCGTTTTCATGAACAATACCCAACAGTTGAGCAGGTTTTCCTGACTCATCCATTAACACTCTTCCATAAGCCTTCATCCATTTATATGATCCGTCAGTTTGAAGATGTCTAATGTTGTTGATGAAGTGAGGAATTTCGCCACTAATCAGCTTGTTAACAGCTTCTGTGTGTAAAATGAAATCATCGGGATGAATCAACTTTTTATAATCTTCATAACTTGGTTCTTTGTCTTTTCCATATTCAAGGCCGAAAGACGCAAATGTGTTTTTGTCCCAGATGATTTTACCACTGTTGAAATCATAAATCCAAGTTCCAATGGGCAAAATGGCTCTTATTAGACTAAATGTTTGGAGGTCAAAATAATTTTTGGCTTGTGAATCCTTATTTTTTAAAAGCTTGCTGAGTGAATCTTTTTCAAGTAGAAAAAGTGTTCCTATGAAATAAAGCAAACAATAAACAAAGGAATGGATAAGATAAAACAAGACAGTTTCAGGATTGTCAATCAGCCGGTTTGCTATTTTTTGGATTTCAATTGGGATGAAATATAATAAGATGCTGTTCAAAACGGTGATGATGATAATGGCAATCACCCAATTGCTGTTCAACAGCGTAGCAAGAAAAAAAGTCACCGGCAAAAAAAACAAAACTAGTTCACCTTCTTCAACAAAAAGTATTCTGCCCACAAGACCTAACCAAACCATGAATGTCATCAGATAGCCGGATAGTTTTTGTTTTTGGGTGCTGTTGAGATAAAAAGACAAAGAGGATACAAAAGCAGAAAAGCCTGCAATGATATGAACCTCTAATTGTGGATTGCTTAAAATTTCAGCAATATTGAAAAACAAAGTCAGGTATATCTGTGCATTTGAAAACCGGTATCTTAAGGCTTCTTGATAAGAAAAACTTGGAAGAATTCCTACAGAAAAAATGTTTTTAAATACTTTCTCAATCATCTAGTTACTTCCTTAATAGCTTACCAAGATTGAAAAAAAAAATTTAACTGCAAAAAAAAAGATGAAATAAGGGAAAACTTATTGAGATTTTTATTTAAAATTTTTGATACTATTCAAAAAAAGAGTGTAAAGTCCAAAAATTTACGATTTTAGAATTGGAGATTTCAGAACTATAAACATGAACTTTACACATCACCAAATTACAGAAATTCTTGATCAAATCGCAAGTGGCGAGAATGGTTA
>JBDNDT010000052.1:0-9969 GCA_046718985.1 Cytophagales bacterium | reverse complement strand
AGTGAGGTCGTTCTTGGGGTCTAAGTATTTTATGGGCATTTCGCTAAGTGCTTAGAAACAGAACAAAGATAGGAAAAGGAAGGTGTTTTTTCTTAATGTTTGGCGAATGGGTTAAGCCCTAATTTATAATAGCCCAAAAACAGAACTGTTAGATAAGCAAAGAAATGGTTTTAACTTCAACCATTAAAAAAGCCTTGAAAAGGGACACACCAAGCATAAGCTGGAAATCTAAACGCAAAATCCAAAGGTTTATCATCAATAATTATGGCATGAGAAACAAAGATTTTTTCTTCAACAGACTACAAGTATATTTTAGCCCAGAACCTCTCAAAAAGATTTAACCATTTTTTCTAGCTTAACAGCTTAAAAACCGCAGTTATTAGCTGTGGTTCATTTTTTAAAAAAAACTGAATTTTTATGGTGTGAAACCATGTAATATTTGTGTAATATTTCTTTCTGTAACTTTTAATTGTGTTGGCGATCTATCCGACTGTATTTTTTTAATATTTCCTCAAAATCATTTTGTTTCAAAAACTCAGTTCATTTGATGCTTTTGTTTAACATAAAGCACATATATATTTGAAATTCAATTATTTAAAAAATTATGAAACTTATTCATTTTTTATTGGATTTTTCAGGAAATTCACTTTTCTGGCTTTTTATTCTGTGCCATTTTTCTGATATTTGCTAACTGAGGACGGTCAAAATCACCTCCTCAAAAAATGAAAAAGATGAAGAATTACTCTTTTGTTCTTTTTCTTTGAAAACTGAGGCAAATGTTAAACCTAAAGCCCCACGTTTTGTTGATGAAACATTAAGAAAATTGTGATATGAGTAACTTAGATTCCACAGAACCTCTTTTGATTGAAAACCGTGACCGGTTTGTGCTGTTCCCGATTCAGCATGATGACATTTGGCAAATGTATAAAAAGGCTGAGGCTAGTTTCTGGACAGCAGAAGAGATTGACCTTAGTCCTGATTTGAAAGACTGGGAAAAGCTCAATGATGGAGAAAGACATTTTATATCACATGTTTTGGCTTTCTTTGCGGCCAGCGACGGAATCGTTAATGAAAATCTTGCGGTCAACTTCTTGAGAGAGGTGCAGTATCCTGAGGCAAAGTGTTTTTATGGTTTCCAGATTATGATTGAAAACATTCACTCTGAAACTTATTCTTTGCTGATTGACACTTATATTAGAGACCCTGAAGAAAAATACAGACTTTTGCATGCCATCGACACCGTTCCTTGCGTACAGAAAAAGGCTGAGTGGGCACTCAAGTGGATTGGTAACGGAACATTCGCAGAAAGGTTGATTGCCTTCGCTGCCGTTGAAGGTATCTTCTTCTCAGGTAGTTTCTGCTCAATTTTCTGGTTGAAAAAAAGAGGTCTTATGCCTGGGCTCAGCTTCTCTAACGAGCTCATTTCAAGAGATGAAGGTTTGCACTGCGACTTTGCTTGCTTGCTATACACCAAATATCTCAAAAATCAGATTCCTCAAGAAAAAGTGATTGAAATTATCAGAAATGCAGTTGAAATCGAGCAAGAATTCGTGACAGACGCATTGCCGGTTGCTTTGATTGGAATGAATGCAGGATTAATGTCGCAATACATTGAATTTGTGGCTGATAGATTGTTGGTCTCTTTAGGAATCAATAAAATTTATAACGCCACAAACCCATTCGATTTCATGGAAATGATTTCATTGCAAGGAAAAACCAATTTCTTTGAAAAAAGAGTGGCAGAATATCAGAAAGCCGGAGTGATGAGTGACAAAGATTCCCAAAAATTTGCGCTTAACGAAGATTTCTAACAAATGCTCGATTTGTGGATAAAGCGAACTGAAAGAGTTCGAAGTTTGTTACCCTTTTTTGAAAACCAAAGACAATTTAACCCATAATGATGCTTGTAATTAAAAGAGACGGTAGAAGAGAATCCGTTAAGTTTGAAAAAATTACCGCCAGGATCGAAAAGCTCAGCTACGGTCTTGACATGAACTTTATTGACATTCCACAAATTGCCCAAAAGGTTATCAATGGTTTATATGACGGTGTGACCACCTCCGAATTGGATAACCTAGCCGCTGAGACAGCAGCTTCCATGACCACTAAGCATCCTGATTATGCTATTTTGGCTGCAAGAATTGCAATCTCTAACCTGCACAAAACCACTAGTAAGTCATTCTTCAACACAATGAAGAGACTTTATCTTTATGAAGACCCCAAAACAGGTGAGAACGCATCGCTCATCTCTAAAGAAGTTTTTGAAGTTATCAAAAAGAATGCAGAGCTTTTAGACTCTTCAATTATTTATGACCGTGATTTCGGCTATGACTATTTTGGATTTAAGACCCTTGAGCGTTCTTATTTGTTAAAAATTGACGGCAAAGTGGTTGAAAGACCTCAACACATGCTTATGCGCGTTGCCGTAGGCATTCACATGAACGACATTGATTCTGTTTTAGAAACCTACAATTTGCTTTCAGAGAAGTGGTTTACACATGCTACACCTACTCTGTTCAATGCTGGAACACCAAAACCACAAATGTCTTCTTGCTTCCTGCTCACCATGAAAGATGACAGCATTGATGGCATTTATGACACTTTGAAACAATGTGCTAAGATTTCTCAATCTGCGGGAGGAATAGGAATATCCATTCACAACGTGAGGGCAACAGGGTCTTACATCAAAGGAACCAATGGCACTTCAAATGGAATCATCCCAATGTTGAAAGTTTTCAACGACACAGCGAGATATGTAGATCAAGGTGGAGGAAAAAGAAAAGGCGCTTTTGCGGTTTACTTAGAGCCATGGCATGCAGATATGTATGAATTCCTTGACTTGAAGAAAAACCACGGCAAAGAAGAACTCAGGGCAAGAGACTTGTTTTATGCACTTTGGATTCCTGATTTATTTATGAAGCGCGTGGAAAACAACGACGTATGGTCATTGTTCTGCCCCAACGAAGCACCCGGACTTTCTGACTGCTATGGTGAAGAGTTCGAAAAGCTTTATGAAAAATACGAAAGAGAAGGTCGTTATAGAAAACAAGTGAAAGCTCAAGATCTTTGGTTTGAAGTTCTTCAATCTCAAATTGAGACCGGAACTCCGTACATCTTATATAAAGATGCTTGCAACAAAAAATCGAACCAAAAAAACCTTGGCACCATTAAGTCTTCAAATCTTTGCACTGAAATCATTGAATATACAGCTCCTGACGAAGTTGCCGTTTGTAATTTAGCATCACTTTCTTTGCCAAAATTCATCAATGAAGGCAAATTCGACCACCAAAAACTTTATGAAATCACCAAGGTAGCAACGAAAAACCTTAACAAGGTGATTGATGTGAATTATTATCCTGTTCCGGAAGCTGAAAAGTCTAACAAACGCCATCGCCCAATCGGATTGGGAGTGCAAGGTCTTGCAGATGCACTCATCATGTTGAGAATGCCTTTCGAATCAGATGAAGCAAAAGGTCTAAACGAAGATATTTTCGAGACCATTTATTTTGCAGCGGTGACTGCTTCTATGGAATTGGCAAAAGAACAAGGTCCTTATGAAACGTTCAAAGGCTCTCCAATGTCAAAAGGAATATTCCAGTTTGACATGTGGGGGGTTGAACCGAAATCAGGTCGTTGGGATTGGTCAGCACTCAAAAAAGAAGTGAAGCAACACGGAGTGAGAAATTCACTGTTAGTGGCACCAATGCCCACGGCATCAACTTCTCAAATTTTGGGCAACAATGAATCTTTCGAGCCATACACCTCAAACATTTACACTCGTCGAGTGCTATCAGGAGAGTTTGTGGTAGTGAACAAACATCTTTTGAAAGATTTAGTGAAATTGAATCTCTGGAATGATAACATGAAAAATAAACTCATTTCAGAAAATGGATCTGTTCAAAATATTGCCGAAATTCCACAACACATTAAAGACCTCTATAAAACAGTTTGGGAAATCAAACAAAGAGCATTGATTGACATGGCTGCCGATCGTGGAGCATATATCTGCCAAAGCCAAAGTTTCAACGTTCACATGCAAGATGTGAACTTTGCTAAACTCACTTCAATGCATTTCTATGCATGGAAAAAAGGCTTAAAAACAGGAATGTATTACCTCAGAACCAAAGCAGCGGCTGATGCCATCAAGTTCACTGTTGAAAAACAAGCAGAAGTAGCTCTTGAGCCGGTTGTAAACAATGCCCGTTCAGATGCCCAAAATCGCTCAGATATGGCTTGCTCATTAGACAATAAAGAAGCTTGTGAAGCATGCGGAAGTTAAAATTTCATACATTAAACACACGATAAACAGAAGTTAGAAAAAACGAGTCATTTTGGCTCGTTTTTTGTTTTTATTGGGATAAGAAAAGCAGAGCTTCGATATGTTAAATTTTTAGTTTCTGTTCTGATAATTTTAAAGTTCGTTGATGAAGACATTAACAAAATCAAGTTTGAGTCATTTAAAATCAACCAAAAAGACTTTCAATCACTTGCTTAATTTGTGATTGTTCGTTTACTATTATTTTTTGTTTTCTGTTCACTTCATTTGATTTGACAAACTTTGATATATAAATCTCATTCATTCCCAATTTTTCAGCTTCTGAAATTCTGCTTTCAATTCTGTTCACTGCCCTTATTTCTCCTCCCAAACCCACCTCTGCGGCAAAGCAACATTTGTCAGAAATCGGAATTTCTTCGAAGCTTGAAATGATGGAAACACAAACAGCTAAATCAACAGCCGGATCTTCGATTTTTATTCCACCTGCAACGTTCAAAAAAACATCTTGACTACCCAATTTGAAGCCTACTCTTTTTTCTAACACAGCCAACAACATGTTGAGTCTTTTGGGGTCATAGCCATTGCTCACTCTTTGTGGATTTCCATAAGTGGCAGGGCTCACCAAAGACTGAATTTCAACCAACAAAGGTCTGTTCCCTTCGACAGTTGCTGCTATGGCTACGCCCGGTGTGAGATGTTCTCTTTGAGAAATCAAAATTTCTGAGGGATTGTTCACTTGCCTCAATCCGTTTGAGTTCATTTCATAAATCCCCAATTCTGATGTGGAACCGAATCGGTTTTTGATAGTCCTCAACAAACGATAGACCAAATGCCTGTCACCTTCAAACTGCAAAACAGTGTCAACCATATGTTCTAAAACCTTCGGTCCGGCAATTGATCCTTCTTTGGTGATATGTCCGATTAAAAACACGGGAACGCCGGTTTCTTTGGCAAATCTCAACAATTCAGCGGTGCACTCTCTCACTTGAGAAACGCTTCCCGGTGCAGATTCTATGAAAGCCGATTGCAAAGTCTGTATTGAGTCAATAACAATCATATCAGGAGAAAGCAGTTCGGCTTGTTTGAAAATGTTTTGCGTGTTGGTTTCGGGAAAGAGGAAGCAGTTTTTATTCAAGCCAATATCCATTCTTTCAGCCCTCATTTTCACTTGTTGGTCGCTTTCTTCTCCTGAAACATAGAGAACTTTTTTGTCTTTCTGACTCAATGCCACTTGAAGCATCAAGGTTGATTTTCCGATTCCGGGTTCGCCTCCAACCAAAACCAAAGAACCGGGAACGATTCCTCCACCTAAAACCCGGTCAAGTTCCACATCATTGGTGGAAAACCTGGATTTGTTTTCGTAATCAACCAAGTGAATGGGCTTTGGCTTGACCACTTCCTTTTTGTAAGATACTTGTCGGGCATCTTTGCTGTCTTTCACGATTACTTCTTCCACAAAACTGTTCCACTCATTGCATGCAGGGCATTTGCCCAACCATTTTGGCGATGAATGACCGCAGCTTTGACAAAAATAACCTGTTTTCATTTTAGACATACATGCAAGATTTTGAAAGCAAATTAAACCATATAAAACAAGAGAGCAAGCTTCTTAAAAGTTTAACTTTTTGGATAAACTATATAGGTTAAAAAAAATCTGGGAATATTCAGTGTCTTTTGATGAACGAATGCAAAAATTGAGATGATGTCTATTTTAAAATGTTGGTTGAAATGATGTGAAAATAGAGTGAAAACATTAGTTTTGTCATTTGAACATCAATATGTTCAAACAATACTTGAAATAAAAAAATCAGATTTGATTATGAACATTATTTTAGTGCCCACCAATTTCTCTCAAGTGGCCAATTTCGCAACAGATACAGCCATTTCAATTGCTGAAAAGACTTCCTCAAAAGTGGAGTTGTTGCATATGATTCCTAACAAAAATACGCTATCAATAGAATTGAAACCAAGCTCTGAGGTTCCTTCAAACAGCGACCCTGAATTGAATGAGGCCATTAAAAAAGCCTTCAAAAGTTATTTAAAGATTTGTGAAAGTAACAAAAAATCAAGTGTTGAAATCAATTTGCTCATCAGATGCGGGAATGATGTAAAGAAGTTAACCAATGCCATTTCCACTCATTCTGCTGATTTGATTGTGATGGGAACACAAGAAGTTCAAGGTTATGAAACCGATATGCTAATTGGGGAAAACACTAGAACTTTGACCAAAGAAGCACAAGCTCCGGTTCTGTGTATAAAGAAAAAAATAAAAGACTTTAATCCAAAGCATATTGTTTTCGCTACCAATTTCAAGCAATCACATTTTGAAGAACTTTCAGATTTGAAGAAGAAATTCTTTGATGCTTATGATGCTCACGTATCAGTTGTTTATGTGAACACTCCTGAGAATTTCGCTACCACGAGGAAATTGACCAAAATATTTCAAAGTCATAAAAAATCATTGAAGTTGGAAAATGTTTCATTGCATATATATAATGACACTAGCAGAGGCGGTGGGATTGTCAATTTTTCAGAAGACGTTCAAGCTGATTTAGTCATTATGCCTACTCAAGGAAGAAAGGGCATTGGTTATTTCTTGAATGGCAGCATTTCTGAACAGGTTTTAGATGATTCAAAAACACCTGTAATCACATTTGTGTCGAAATAAATTCTTTTACCCATTTTTTTAAATTATGGAATTCAGAACCAATCATATTCAAGGACTTTTAGAAATCATTCCTGATGTTTGGAAAGACGAAAGAGGTTATTTTTTTGAATCATTTCACTCTGTTAAATGGAGTGAACATGGAGTTCCAAAGTTTTTTTTACAAGACAATCAGTCTTTTTCTATCAAAGGCACATTGAGAGGGCTTCATCTTCAGCGCGATCCTTTTGCACAAGGAAAGTTGGTTTCTGTTGCAACGGGAAAGGCTTTAGATGTGGTCGTCGATGTGAGACCGGGGTCGCCAACGTTTGGTCAACATGCTAAATTTGTTCTAGACAGTGAAGCACATAACATGGTTTATGTTCCACCAGGGTTTGCCCATGGTTTTTTGGCATTAGAAGATGTGACGTTTACTTATAAATGCACCGGCGTATATAACAAAGAATCAGAATCTGGTTTATTGTGGAATGATGCAGAATTAGGTATTGATTGGGGATTAGACTCTCCATTGGTTTCTGAAAAAGACAAGCAACTGCCTACCTTTTCAGCGTTTAAAAAGCTTATAAATGTTTAAAACCTCGATAAAAATAAGAACTGCTTTTTGGGTAATCTCTCTTGTTTTGATGAGTTCTTGTTATAACAAGAGCATTATGTTCAAAACAGCAACTGACATCATCAATGATCAAAGTTTTTATGAAAATTCTATAAAAGAGAAAAATTACAAGATTCAACCAAACGACTACATAGATTACACGGTTTATACAAATGGAGGAGAAAGAATAATTGATCCTAATTTTGAATTGAGAAGGACTGTAGGAATTTTCCAAACAATAGAGAAACACAAGTTTTTGGTTTATCAAAATGGGATTGCTAGGCTTCCTATGATCGGTGAAGTGAAAGTAGAAGGTTTAACATTATATCAGCTTGACACTTTATTGCAGAACTTATACAATAAATTTTATGAAAACTCATACGTAATCAGCAAAGTCATCAATAAACGAGTGTTTGTATTGGGCACTTCATCAGGCACACAAAACAACATCATGAATGGAAAAGTCATTCCTTTAGAAAACGAAAACATGACCCTTGTGGAAGTCTTAGCATTAGCAGGTGGTCTTGATTATTTCTCAAAAGCTAACAACATCAGGTTAATCAGAGGAGATTTAAAAAATCCGAATGTTATAATCATTGATTTATCAACCATTGAAGGAATGCAAAAAGCCAATCTTTTGGTGCAACCGAATGATATTATTTATATTGAAAGATATCAAAGAAAGTTCATTGTAGGCATTCAAGAAATTGCCTCAGTAACCACTTTATTACTCACCGTTTTCGCGTTTTATTTCTCTATAGCACAATTCACGAGATAAGATTGATGGATAATACACACAACGATAGTTTTGATGAAAAAAATCAGGATGACAGTTCGTTTTTGAATGAACTTGATCTGATTAAGTTCATCACCATTTTTAGAAAAAAACTTTATTTAATCATAGCAATATTCTTTCTTTGTCTGGCTTCTGCGAGAATTTATCTTCATTTCACTAAAACAATTTATGAGGCATATTCTGTGATCAAGCTCAATGAAAGAAAAGATTCCGGCATTTTAGGCTTAAATGTTGGAAACCAAAAGGAAAATGATTCAGAACTCATCGGGGAGATTGAAATTATCAAATCACCATCCACTCTATATAAATTGATAGAAAAGCTAAATCTTCAGATTGAAGTTAATGCTCAAGGAGATGTGAATCACACAGAGAGATTCAATAACAGACCATTTGAAATTAAAATCAAAGAAATCAAAGAAAAATATTTGGGAACAAGGTTTTATGTGAAGATTGTTGATAGCACTAAATTTCAAATTTCGCTCAATCAAGGTTTTCAAGAATTTAAACTGTTCAATTTCAATGAATGGACAAATTATGATGGAAATTTATTCATGATTGAAAAAAAGAAATTCACCTCTTTTGAAAACGATTATGTTTATTTTTTCACATACAACAGTATAGAACAAGCCTACAAAAACATTGTTAACAGTCTTGATGTGAGAATTCAAAGCCCGGACGCCAGAACCATTTATATCTCATTCAAAGACAATCTTTATGATAAAGCCTTATCTATCATCACCCACTTAGATTCAATCTATTTTGAGGTAAGTTTAGCTTCAAAAAACAAAGCACAAGAACAATCACTTGATTTCTTGAATGAACAACTTGAACAAACTGAGGCTAAACTTGAAGACTATGAAGAGAGATTGGAATATTTTGCCGGGAGAAACAAATCATATGATGTGAAGATAGATTTTGCTAAAAACCTATTCAACACGGATGAATTGGATAAAAAAATCACTAGCCTTTACAAAGAACTAGATGACTTGAACAAAATCCAGGACAGTTTCAATAAAATGGATGACAAGAATCTAGAAAACTCATTGATAAAAGCCGGATTAGTTAGCGACCCAAAAATCGAAGGAGTTATTGATAATTATTTCAAGCTCAGGAAAGAATTGGAATATGTGGTCAACTCAGAAAAACCCGGGACTTTAACTTCTCAAATCAAGCAAAATGAAATGAAGTTACAATTACAGAGAATTGTTGATTATGTTGATTTGAAAAAAAGTTTCTTGAAGGAAAATATTGCATACTTTGAAATGAAATCAAAAGAGTTGAAACGAGAGTTTAACACATTGCCCTCTAAAGAAACTGAACTCACAAGACTCAAACGACTATATGGGATTTACGAAAAGTTTTATTTACTCATTTTAGAGAAAAAAGCAGAGTTTGGAATAACAAAAGCGGGAACAGTTCCAGAATTTATGGTTTTGTATCCTCCAACTGTGAATAAGCAACCGGTTTTTCCAAACGTTAGGAACATTTATCTCACTGCATTTTCCATTGCTTTTGTCTTTGGTTTAGTTATTGTGGTATTTAGTTATTATAGCCACAACACAATTGATAACTTAGGGGAACTCGAAAGATCCACAAAAGCATCTATTCTGGGAGTTATACCAAAATATACAAAATCTAAA
>JBDNDT010000051.1:0-10114 GCA_046718985.1 Cytophagales bacterium | reverse complement strand
TTGTTGTGTTTGTTTTTGCAAAGAAACATAATTGAAATATGCTTGAACCACTTCGTTTTGGATGGTTAATTCCACTAGGTTATAATCAACTTCGGCTTGTTTCTGCTGATAATAAGCAGTCATTAAGTCACCCTTGTACCGATTAGACAATTTTAAGGGAACAGAGATTCCTGCTGAAACAGCAGTGAATGAAGGTGTGGGGGCTATCACGTTTGAGGAATAAGAGTTGTATGATATTCCACCACCTATTCCCAAGTCTGAAGTTCTGTAAGCTTTGATTAATTTAGAAAATTTAGCTGCAACATCTTTTTGCTGTGTAGCAGCCAACAAATCTGCTCTGTTATTTTGGGCTGTTGTGATCAAATCTGCCAGCACAAAATTTTTCTCTATGTTTTTCAGTTCAGTTTTTGGTACGAAGAAAGTATCTTTCCTTTGTTCACTCATCCAGAAACTCAATTGTGAGAGACTACTTTTCCATTCAGCTTCTGCTTGAAAAAAATCATTAAGCATTGTGCCGGCTTCGAGTTTGCTTTGTCTGGCATCAATGTTTGTTATCGAACCTAAGAGGAATCTGATGCTGTCAGATTGTGCAATTTTATTCATTTTCTCAAATGATTCCTCTTGAACCTTCAATAACATTTGATTTTGAGCTGCTACAAGATATGAAATTGATGCCTCTGCTCGCAAATTCCTATAAAAGTCAGCAAGCAAGTGTTTTGCCAATTCAGCTTCACTCTTGGCTAAATCCATTCTGGCTTTTCTCTTTCTTCCCAATTCGAGGGTGGTTGACATTCCTGCTTCGAAACCATAACCTAGTTTCATTCTTCTTTCACCATTGTCAAACCATGCCAGTGCCAACTCTGGGTCAGGAAATGTTTTTGCTAATTCGATTTGTGCTTCAACAATTGAAAGATTGAATTTCTCAGAAAGATAAGCTACGTTTTTTTGATTGACTGTGTTCAAAAAGTCATTAAATGAAAGGTCTTTCATTGTTATTCCATATTGGTTTTGAGCAAACAACGAAATCCAACATCCAAGAACAAAAATCAAAAAACTAATCTTCTTTGTCATCTTCATTCAATTGTTTTTTCTGAACACCAAACTTAGATTCAGCCATGTAGTAAATAGCAGGTAACACGTATAAAGTGATGATGGTTGAAAACATCAAACCATAGACAATCACAGTTGCCAATGGTCTTTGAACATCACTACCAATTCCTGTTGCTAAACTTGCCGGCAAAAGACCTAAAACGGCAACAGTAGCAGTCATCAAAACCGGTCTAAAACGGTCTTCGGCACCCTCAATGACTGACTCTAAAAGATTCTTTCCTTTTTTCCTGAGTTCATTGAAGTGAGAAATCATGATGACACCATTTTGAATGGCGACACCAAAGAGAGCTATAAAACCTACGGAAGAAGAAACATTTAATGTCATTCCCCTGAAATATAAGGCTACCATTCCACCAAAAAGAGCCAAAGGGACAATTCCCATCAAAAGACCCGCTTGTCTAAAAGAGCCGAAAGCACTGTAGAGCAAAATGAACATTATGGCTAAAGAAAGTGGCACAATCACTGCCAATCTATTGTAAGCCCTGTTTTGATTTTCAAACTGCCCACCCCATTTCACTTGATATTTATCATGGTCATACTTCACATTAGCTTCAATTTTTGCTTGTGCTTCCTTGAGCAATGAAGCCAGATCTCGGTTTCTGATATTCAATTTCACGGTGAGATGTCTTTTGTTCATTTCTCTGGTGATGGTACTTTCACCGGTGCTTAACTTCACTGTTGAAACTTGAGAAAGTGGAATTTTAGCACCTCCACCTGAGGTGAGCATCAAATTTGAAATTTTTTCAGGTGTGTTCCGACTCTCTTCGTTATAACGACAAATGATGTCATAAACTTTGTTTCCGATGAAGATTTGGGAAACGCTTTTCCCTCCTATCGCCACTTCGATAAGTTCAGAAACGTCAGAAACATTCAAGCCATAAAGGGCTACTTTCTCTCTGTCAGCATGAATCTGCAACTGAGGTAAGGGTGGTTCTTGGTCAATGGCTAAATCAACAGCACCTTTCACCGTTTTCAATACTTTTAACACCTCATCTGCAATTCTGCGAGTTTCTACAAAATCTTCTCCATAAACTTTTACCACCAGTTCAGAGTGAGCTCCTGAAATTTTATCCATAACCCCATCAATCATGGGTTGTGAAAAACCAACCGTGAAACCCGGGAGAGTAGCATATTCTTTTGACAACTCTTCAATTAAATCGTGTTTTGTTTTCCCCTTTGGCCATTGTTTATAAGGTTTTATACCTACTGAAACTTCAAAATGTGAGGGTGTCCAAGGGTCCGTTCCGTCGTCATTTCTTCCTGCTTGAACCATTATATAAGTCACCTCTTGATATTTCATCGTTCTGGCTCTCAAAGTATCACTAAGCTCTTTAGATTTTGCCAATGAAATGCCCGGTGGCAATTGAACCTGTAACCAAAGTGAACCCTCATCTAACGGGGGTAGAAAATCTTTACCTACCAATACAGTCATCAAAATTGCTCCTGCCAACACAACGGTCAATGGAGCAAAGACCATTTTGGGTTTAGACATGATTTTTTGAATGCCGAAATGGTATCGTTTTTGTAAAATTTCCAACCACTTATTGTGAAAAATCTTTTGTGGTTTTCTGTAAATGCCATAAGACAATCCCGGAATTAATAGTAGGGCGACCAAAAGCGCACCGAACAAAGCATAACCAACGGTGAATGCCATAGGTGTGAACAGTTTCTTTTCAACTCTCTCAAATGCAAAAAGCGGTATGTAAGCAGTGATGATAATAACTGTCGCGAAGAAAATGGGTCTTGCTACTTCTTTGGCAAGTTCAGATATTTTCTTCTGTTTCAATTCCTTGTTTGGCTTATGCTCTCTAGCCTTTAGAATGGTTTCTAACATCACAATTGCGCCATCAACGATGATACCGAAGTCAATTGCCCCTAAAGAAAGCAAATTTGCCGGAATGTTAGTCACTCTCATCAAAATGAAGGCAATCAACAATGAGAGTGGAATTGTTAAAGCTACTAACAATGCACCTCGCCAACTGCCTAAAAAGACAATCAAAACGATGACCACTAAACCAATACCTTCTAATAATGTGTGTGAAACGGTGTCTAAGGTAGTATGAACTAAATCTGTCCTATCGAGAAATGTGTGTATGTAAACACCCTCTGGCAATATATCTTCATTCAATTCCTCAACCGCCTTATGGATTCCTTCCAACACAACACTAGGATTTTGATGTTTTAATAAAAGAACAATACCTTCTATACTTTCTGAGTAATTTCTTTTTCGGTCTGAATAGCCTAAAATTCCTTTACGCTCTACGTTTCCATACCTGAGTTTACCAATATCGTTTAAAAAAATCGGTACACCTTTTTCAGTCTTGACCACTATTTTCCCTAAATCATTCAAATCTTTGACAAGACCGATTCCGCGAATCACATAACTTATGTCACCTCTCGGCAACATACTCCCACCTGCATTAGCATTGTTTTTCGAGATTGTTTCGATAATATCTGTCAAAGCCAGATTATATTGTTCTAATTTTTTGGGTTCTAACTCAATTTGAAACTGAGTGGTGATGCCACCGAAATTGGTCACATCTGCCACACCTGACACTTGTTTGATTTTGGGAATAATCACAAAATTTTGCAAATCTGTCAACTCTCTGAGGTCATGACGGTCACTTTCAATAATATACCTGTAAATTTCACCAATCGGGGAAGTAAGCGGGTCAAGACCGGGAATTGCTCCAAATGGCAATTCCACATCATTAAGTCTTTCTTGTATGCGCATTCTTGCCCAATAATCATCAATTCCGTCATTGAAAACCAAGGTAATCATAGAAAGCCCAAAAGTGCTTTTACTACGCATCACATTCACGCCCGGCATTCCATTGAGTGCCCTTTCAATAGGGATGGTGATTTGTTGTTCCACTTCTTCTGCTGCCAAACCGGGGACTTGAGTGACCACTTGAGAGGTCACATCTGCAATGTCAGGATAAGCCTCAACACTCAGTTGTGTCCATGAAACATAACCAAAAACGCCAAGCAGCAAAAAAAGAGCTAACATTAGCCATTTTTTCTCGATTGCTATCGGAATGAGTTTTATCATTTTTGATTATTTTGCTTCCAAGAGATAAATTCCTCCTTCACTAACAATGGTTTCATCGGCTGAAAGCCCGGAAGTGACCAATACTTTGTCTTGAATGGTAGCTTGAGTTTCAATGGCTCTTCTCTGGTATTTATTTTTCCCAACGTTCACAAACACAAACTGACTTTCAGCTTTTTGCATAACTGCTTTTGAAGGTATCAAAATCGAATTCTCTGGTTTATCAATGAATTTCACCGTCACATACATACCGGGTTTGAAAATGCGGTTGTTGTTTTGTGCAGAAACCAAAACCTCGACACTCCGTGTGTCCTCATCCACTAACTCTTTCACATGATAAACCTCACCTTTGAAAATTTTACCTTTGAAAGCAGGAACGCTGATTTCTACTTTATCAAATTTTTGAATCAAATGCACATCCTTTTCTTTCACTTGCCCACCTATCCAAACATTTGAAAGTTCAGCGACCACCACAATTGCTTCTGCATCTTCTTTCAAATATTGCCCAATCACAATTTTGTTGTCAATCACTTCTCCGTTGATTGGTGAAGTGACCACCAAAGGTTGACCCAAAACCATTTTTTCCGGATTGATATTGAAGATTTTCAAAGCTGCAGCTGCATTTTCAAGTGCTGTTTTGCCGGTTTTATATTCAGTTTCTGCAACTTCTAATTCGCGTTGAACCCCAACACCATTGCTTAACAAATCTTGTTGACGTTTGAGATTGAGTTCAGCTTGGTAAAACGCTTGTTTAGCATCAAAATATTCTTTTTGTGCATTGAAATAATCGGGTGAACTGATTTCAAATATAGGAGAACCTTGGCTCACATTCTGCCCCAATCTCACAAAAGAACGCAATACCCTTCCTGCAAATGGGGGGGCTATCTCAGCATAGTTGTTTGGAATAGCTCTGACAATACCGGCAGTTGAAAGTTCCTGTCTGAAAGCTTCGGTGTTGATCCTGTAAAGTTTCAACATTGATTTCACCGCACTTTCTTCTTTCACCACAATAGTGTCTCCCAACACCAAAATGTCTGTTTGTTCAATTTCAGATTCATTTGTGTTGCACGAGCAAAAAAGTGAAACAATTGAAAGAAAGATTAAAAATTTCTTCATCCTCAAAAAATTGTATTGTGCAAAAGTATCAAAGCAATTTTCTTAAACCAACCTTTCAAGGTTAAGAAATTGTTGTCTATGGCATTAAAAATCAATATTTCAAAATTTCAAATTGTTGCTTTTATGTTTACAAAAAGCATCAATTCAAAGTTTTAAAACTAAAAATAAAAAAAAAGCTTGGTTCTAGCCAAGCTTTAATGGAAAATTTCAATGATGCTTACATTTCAGCATTTTCAAGAGCTTTTTCCTTGGCAACTTCAATTTCTTTGATTTTTGCTCCCAAATCGTCCTCATTTAATCCTTTTTCTTTCATCACTTTGTTTTTGCAATGTCCGCACAAATCAGTGATTCCCTTTGAAGCTTTGGCATCAGCAACAGGTCCATTGTAAATACTTGCTCTGTTTTTAATTGAGTGACATTCTTCATTGAGGTGATATTTTCCTCCATGTTCTGTCCAAAAAACTACATTTGCACCAGTCAAAGCTTCAACCATGTTGGTCTCAGCTGCATATTTTTCAATTGAAGCCGGATTTGTTTCAATTCCTGTTCCAACAGCTATAATCATAAAAACACCAACAATACCACCCAATACGGCTTTGGTTTTGCCGTCAATATTTTTGTCTTTCAAAATAAAAATCAACAAGGGCAAAAATGCCAAGACGCTGATGATGGCTCCTAACTGATTCTGGATAAAGAAACGAATAGGTTCTTTCTCTGAGGCGGGGTCTAACTTGTTAGATTGTCTCCATAACAGATTGCCTACAACGGCTAAAATCAAAATTACTGCAAAACCGGCAATCACAGGAAAGCTGATTTCAAACTTCCAAGATTTCTCAAACCAAAATTTATATATCAAAAATACTTCAAAACCAATAGCCAACACCCAAAGGACGATGGAAATGATTCTGAAATTTGTTGCTTTTTTCTTGTTTTCAGGCGTGGGTTGCCAAATAGGTGTTTCTTTAGTTTTTGATTTAGCCATGATTTAATTGAATTTGTGTGTTTATTTTCCTTTTAAAAAACCTCCCAATATACTTCCGAAAAGATCACCGCCTCCTTTTTTGCTGTTGACTTGTATGAGAGTTTGCGCCAGTGATCCGATGTCAAGCCCTCCTGATTTGTTGCTACCTTTTGTTAATTCACCTAAAATAGTGGAAAAATCTATGCTATTGTCTCTTTTGTTGGCAGCTTTTTTGGTTAATCCACTAATTACTAATGGGATAGCTTGTTGAGCAATCGCTATTGCAACATCTTCAGAAATATTGAATTTCTTTGATAGATTAGAAACCAAAGTCTTTACTATTCCTCCGACTATTGGATCTGACTTAGTACTTTTTGTGTTCGAACCTTTTTTAAGCAACTCAACCACCCCATTAATATTACCAGATGCAACCTGATTTTTCATAAAATCAGTGATGGATTCTGCAATTTCTTGTTGAACACCTGTATTGAATTGATTTGGCACTTTCTGATTTTTGACCACCGAATCTTTAGTGCTCTCTTGAACAATTTCTAAAAGTTGCTGTAGCATATTTAAAAATGAACGAATTGTTTTATTAATATTCAAAACGCTAATATAACAAGTTTCGAACAAAATTCATTTTGATTTTAAAAAGATATTTCGCCTTTGCTAAGAAGTTTCTAAACCTCTAAGTTGTGTAATATCTTTTAAAGGGGTGGATAAAATTAATAATCAAATTACAAAACCTTAAAATTCACATCTCTAAATTTAATATAAATTGTTTTGAAACCATGTTGTTATCAAAACAAATGTAGTCTTTTGAACTTTATCAAAAGAGAAATACAGATTTTTATTAGAATCAAGGACATCATTGCAGTCTTTGGAATATAAATATTAGAATTAAGCTCTAATTTTAGATAGACTCATTCTAAATAAGCAATCAGACAATGAAAGATTCACAAAAATCTCAATTTTGTGTTTGTAGTGAGTTAATTGTTTTATATTTGGCACTCGAAATTTTTATTAGGCAATGGATAGTGTAATCAGGTTAATACCTCTAAATTATTACATCCTTCTCAGCGCTGCCATTTTTACAGTAGGCGTTTTGGGGGTTTTGTTGAGAAGAAATGCAATCATCATGCTGATGTCTGTAGAATTGATGCTCAACTCAGTCAATTTGTTGCTTTCAGCCTTCTCGGCTTATCGCTCAGACCCATCAGGTCAAGTTTTTGTATTTTTTATCATGGCTGTCGCCGCTGCAGAGGTTGCAGTTGGTTTGGCTATCATAGTCACCATTTTCCGAAATACGGGTTCGGTTGATATCAATTTGTTGGATAAACTTAAGTGGTAAAATTCAGACATTAGAAAGGCTTATGGCAAAGTATATTTATTTAGTTCCACTTTTCCCCTTAATCGGTTTTTTGCTTAACGGTTTGCTAGGTAAGAAATTAGGTAAAAGTTTCGTAACATCTGTAGGTGTGGGTGTTCTAGTTTCAGCATTCGTGGTTTCATTGCTCAGTTTTTTGGCTTTGGACAGTGAAAATGTAGCAACGAAAGTTTATTTGTTTGATTTCATTAAAACATCTGGTCTATCAATACCATTTGAGTTCTTATTCGATCCACTTTCAGCAACTATGTTGCTGATTATCACAGGCGTTGGGTCTTTGATTCATTTATACTCTGCCGGATATATGCACGATGATGAAGGATTTTTTAAGTTTTTTGCTTATCTCAATCTTTTCGTCTTTTTCATGCTATTGCTTGTTTTAGGCTCAAATTATGTGATAATGTTCATAGGTTGGGAAGGTGTGGGGCTTTGCTCTTATTTATTGATTGGATTTTGGAATAAAAATACCAATTATAATAACGCAGCAAAGAAAGCCTTCATCATGAACAGAATTGGTGATTTGGGTTATTTATTAGGATTATTTTTGATATTCTTAACATTTGACTCTTTAACTTTTGAAGATGTTTTTTCAAAAGCAACATTAATTAGTGAACCAAACTTCGCTATCACAGCCATCTGTATTTTACTGTTTATTGGAGCAACAGGAAAAAGTGCCCAAATCCCATTGTTTACTTGGTTACCTGATGCAATGGCAGGACCTACACCGGTTTCAGCACTCATTCACGCTGCCACGATGGTGACAGCAGGCATTTATATGATAGTTCGTTCAAACATATTATTCACCTTAGCACCGGAAGCCCAAACCATCATAGCATTTGTGGGCATCGCTACAGCATTGCTTGCGGCAACTATTGGTTTGGCTCAAAACGACATTAAAAAAGTTTTAGCTTATTCAACTGTTAGTCAATTGGGATATATGTTTTTGGCACTAGGAGTTGGCGCTTATTCTGCTGCACTTTTCCATGTGATGACACATGCTTTCTTCAAAGCTTTGTTGTTCTTGGGTGCAGGAAGTGTGATTCATGCCATGAGTGGAGAGCAGGACATCAGAAAAATGGGAAGTCTTGCTAAAAAACTACCCATTACTCATTTAACCTTTATTTTAGGAACAATTGCTATTGCAGGCATTCCGCCATTTGCCGGATTTTTCTCTAAAGATATGATTTTGGCCAAAGCTTTCGAACACTCACCTCTATTGTGGGGATTAGGTGTTATTGGTGCTATGTTTACAGCATTTTATATGTTTAGACTTTATTTCTTGGTGTTTCACGGAAAGTTTAGGGGCACACACGAGCAAGAACATCATTTGCACGAATCCCCTATCAGCATGACAATTCCTTTGATGGTCTTGGCTTTATTATCAGTTGTGGGTGGATTTTTCAACATTCCTGAAATATTTGGTGGAAATGAAGCATTTTCTAAATTTTTGAATCCTGTACTGTCTTTCTCATCATCAAAACTTTCATCAGAACATCATCTTTCACATAGCACTGAGTATATTATGATGGCTGTTTCAGTGGGTGTTGCCTTAATATCAATCATTTTAGCTTTTGTTACTTATGTGAAAAGAAACATCGTTCCTGAAGCTGATGGAATGGAAAAAGGTTTGCACAAATTGGTTTACCATAAATATTATTTGGATGAGATTTATGACACTCTTTTCACAAAACCATTGTTTGCATTGTCATCATTTGCACATGGCATGATAGACAACAAAGTGGTGGATGGTTTAGTAAGCGGAATTTCTTGGGGTGTTGATGGCCTAGGTGGATTAACAAGAAGAATTCAAGCTGGAAGTGTAGGATCATATCTGCTTTTGATGGTAATAGGCGCTATAGCTTTAGCTTTGATTTCGGGATTAGTTTTTTGATTCAATTTTTAAGAAAATATGTTAACAGTTATCTTACTCTTATTTCCTCTGGTTTCAGCTGTAGTGTTGAGCTTGTTGAGGGGAAGCACCGTGAAAAGAGTGGCTTTGTTCATTTCATTGGGTCAGTTTTTGTATTCCGTTTATTTGTATTCGGTTTTTTGCAACACATGCCCCGCATCAAAAGAGTTGACTTATTTTTCAGTTGATTGGATTTTGGCTTTGAAGTCTACGTTCACTGTAGGTCTTGACGGAATTAGCATTTGGTTGGTAATGTTGACCACATTTTTAACACCTATCATCATTCTTTCTAGTTTCAAACACAACTATGAGAAGCCGAATTATTTATATTCTCTGGTCTTCCTAATGCAACTAGGCATGTTAGGTGTTTTTGTGGCCTATGATTGTTTTCTGTTTTATGTATTTTGGGAATTGGCTTTAATTCCGATTTATTTCATTTCTGCAATCTATGGAGGTGCTGAAAGAATAAAAGTAACTTTAAAATTCTTCGTATATACCTTGTTTGGTAGCTTGCTTATGTTGGTTGCTGTGATTTTCTTATATACAAAATCAAATGCAGAATCAGTGTTTCTCCACAGTGCC
>JBDNDT010000050.1:0-10137 GCA_046718985.1 Cytophagales bacterium | reverse complement strand
TTTTAGCCAATTCAGGACACCAACGGGCAGAACAATCCAAGAACTGCGACAAGCAATTCAAAAACTACGACAAAACTTTCGCATATTTACGAGTTATAGGGCATTTTAAAAAGACAAACAATGACTGACGATAAATTGATAAACATTCTTGAAAGAATTGCGGCAGCACTTGAAAAAATTGCTGATAAAGCTGTCGTTAATTCAATATTTGATGGTTCAAATGGACAGGTTCTTGAACAACCCGAAACAACTAATAAAATTGAGAATGAACAAACAATTCAGGTGAACGACATAAATCCGATTTTCAGGTTTTTAGCCGATAGAAATATTCAAGTAAAGACATTTCAAACTGACGAAGAAATTGATGATGTATTGGACAATATAGCGTTATTTATGGGCAACAGATACAACAGAGTGAAAAAGGTTTATAATTCAATTAAAAGCAAATTAAATTCAGGAACAGCCTTTAAACTTGACCTAAAAAATGCAACACAAGAAGAAGTAAGTTATTCCTGCCAGCTATGTAATTCACTTCACCAAATTGCATTTTTATCTGAATATAAATACTTAAAAAGCCCCCAGTTTTTAATATATGCAAAGCCAAATAGAATTCCGACTGCAATCAATTTTTTCACAGGTCAATGGTTAGAAAGATTTATAAAGACCGAAGTAAAAAATACAATCCGTAAATTAGAAAGACCTGTAAAATTTGCATATTTGACTAACCCTCAAATCATTCTTCCTAATGGTGACGATTTTGAACTTGACGTATTATTCTACATTGAAGATGAAATCTTTTGGTTTGAAGCCAAGACAGGGGAATACCAGAATTATGTAGATAAGTATTCAAGAATGGCTAAACTAATGCAGTTAGATAGTAAACACTCTTTTATGGTTTTAACCGAAGTAAATGAATCAAATTGTGTTGCCTTAAAGAAAGTATTCGGAATGGAAGTAGTAAATATTGAAAGTTTTTCAGAGAAATTTCAAAACGCAATTAGCCACTTGAATGAAGAGAAAAACGCCCTATAACACGGGTTTTGCGTCAGGCGGGGTGACGTGTCCCGATGTATCGGGATGCTTCTATTCAAGTGTAGTGCTGGTTGACAGTTTTGTGCTCCGAAACCCGCCCGAACGCAAAGCCCGAAAACGTTACCAGCAAGCGTAGGACGACACGACACAGCAGACAAAGACGAACATAAACGAGAAAAAAGTAATCCATTTTGACAGGTGACCAAAGACATAGAAACGATATTGCAAACGGACAACGAGTAAGCCGACACTCATTGCCAACGCTTCTGTATTTTTTATTTTCCCCACCGCACATTTTTATTAATTCAATTTTATGCCGACCCGCAAATGGCACATTTGGTTTTGCCCGACACACAAGCCGACCCTTCGCAAAACCAAAAGAGCCATTTTTTGCCCACGCACCGATAACGACAATGACGATATAAAACTTAACTTAGCGGACAACAAAAACATTAAATATTAAGACCGAATAATGGCTAAAAAAGCAAAAGAAATAGTAGAAGAACCTTTAGAGAAAAAACTCTGGAAAGCGGCTGACAAGCTCCGTAAAAACATGGATGCAGCCGAATACAAGCATGTAGTTTTGGGACTGATTTTCCTGAAATACATCTCTGACGCTTTTGAAGAACTTTACCACAAACTGAAAGAAGGAAAAGGCGACTATGAAGGAGCTGACCCCGAAGACAAAAATGAATATTTAGCCGAGAAAGTGTTTTATGTGCCACCTTCTGCCCGTTGGACATGGCTGCAAGGCAGAGCCAAACTACCCACCATTGGCAAAGACATTGACGATGCCATGGACGCTATTGAAAGAGACAACCCTTCTTTGAAAGGTGTTTTGCCCAAAGTGTATGCACAAGAGAAATTGGACAAAGGTAGTTTGGGCGGACTGGTTGATTTAATTAGCACTGCCACTTTAGGAACAAAAGAAGCCCAAAGCAAAGACCTTTTGGGAAGAGTGTTTGAATATTTCTTAGGTGAGTTTGCCTTAGCAGAAGGAAAGAAAGGTGGACAGTTCTATACGCCTGAAAGTGTAGTAAAACTTTTGGTTGAAATGCTTGAACCTTACGAAGGCAGAGTGTTTGACCCTTGCTGCGGAAGCGGTGGAATGTTTGTACAGAGTGAGAAATTTATTATAGCCCATCAAGACCGCTACAAAAAATTCCCCTCCTCCGGAGGGGTGTCCGCAGGACGGGGTGGTAAAATCTCCCTCAATCCTTCAGACCGAATCTCTATTTACGGACAGGAAAGCAACCAAACTACATGGCGACTGGCAAAAATGAACCTTGCCATAAGAGGCATTGACAGCAGCAATGTAAAATGGAATAACGAAGGCAGTTTTTTAAATGATGCCCATAAAGACCTGAAAGCCGATTTTATTATTGCCAACCCACCGTTTAACGATAGCGACTGGAGCGGTGAACTGTTACAGAAAGATGCACGATGGGTTTATGGCACACCCCCCGCAGGAAATGCCAACTATGCATGGATACAACACTTCCTGTATCATCTTGCACCAAACGGAAAAGCAGGTTTTGTTTTATCCAAAGGTTCCCTTACAAGCAATGCAGGGGGAGAATATGAAATACGTAAAGCTTTGGTAGATGCCGACTTGATTGAATGCATTGTAAACCTGCCCACCAAATTGTTTTTGAATACACAAATACCCGCCTGCCTGTGGTTTATGAAGAAGAACAAACAACAACGCAAGGGGCAAATATTATTTATTGATGCCCGAAACATGGGCTACCTGATTAACCGAAAAAACCGGGTACTGAGCGATGAAGACATACAGCAAATAGCCCAAACCTACCACAACTGGCGAACAGGCGAAGGTGAATACAATGATGTGCAGGGCTTTTGCAAAAGTGCCACATTGGAAGAAGTAAAAGCCCTAAACTATGCCCTAACCCCCGGCAGATATGTTGGTTTAGCAGAGGAAGAAGACGACTTCAACTTTGCCGAACGCTTTGCCACACTGAAAGCAGAATTGGAGAAACAGATTGCCGAAGAAGATGCTTTGAACGAAAGAATAAAAAGAAATTTGCAAAACATTAAAACAATCGAACCTTCAACAATATGAATTACGATATAAAACTGATTAACAACTACGAAGGCAATGGACGGATTGAACTTGACCGAATGGAATTTTTGGCCAAGCACATAAAAAGCATTGCTCAAAAGACTTTACTGCTGCAACTCTATGGCTATAGTAAGGTTTCAATGCCAAAGAACTTAAATAAATATCTCCACGTATTTTTAATACAAACTGCTGGTATTGATGGTAATACAATTCTCACGTTGGATGCAGATAATTTTCAAAACATCCCCATGCAGTTAGATTTATTTAAAGAGAAACAAGCGCTGAATACGCTTACACCAATGGCTTTAGTGATTAAGTCATTCACTGCTGCATTGTCTGATGAGGAAGATAAAAATATGATTGATGAGCCGCTGATTGATGAATTAATTAAGTTTAAAAAATTTTTTATTACCGATACCGAAAAAGTGTTGCTTACTAACCGCAGCACTGTTCCAGAAATAGAATTCTCCAAGAAAGATATTATCAAGATAGAAAACCTGTATAAAACCATACCACAACCACAAAAAGCTATCGTTGCAGGGACATTAGATGAAATGAAATTTTCTCGCGAACAAGTAATTCTCACCACTACCGACAGTAAAAAAATTGTAGTGGTAGTTGAGAAAGACCGTTTTCAGGAACTGAAAGAATATTTCGGAAAGGAAACAGCCATTGCAGGAATGGCTCACTTTAAACCGGGCGGACAACTTTCTTATGTGAAAATGGAAAGCTTTTCTGAGGCAGATGAGCGACTTATAAAAATGTTCTCAAAAAAGCCCCATAAAATGACCATGCAACAGCAAATAGCTTTACAAGTAAAAGAAGGAAAAAAAAGAAACCCTATTGATGAGATATTCGGAAAATGGCCTGGTGATGAAACGGATGAAGAATTTGAACAAATGCTTAAAGACCTTGATTAATGAACCTTGTTTTAGATACAAATATTTTAATACATTTAAACAGGGGGAACCGAAGCCCTAAAGCTGTTCAGGTAAAGGAATTTTTAAAAACTTTGAGTGATATTCAAGTATTCATAAGTGTAGTTTCAATTGCCGAAGCTGAAAGTTTGGTAATACAATGGGAATGGAAAGATGAAACTGTAAAACGGTTAAGAGTCAATTTGAACAAATTTATCTGCATCAATATTGAGCCAAATAATGAGAAGCTAATACACGCTTATGTAAATATCGACTGTTACAGTAAAAGAAAAATTCAAGGACCTGATGGCAATTTATTACCCAATGGTGCTATTACAATGGAAAAAACGACTTATGGATTGCAGCCACAGCCCATGCCTTAGATGCAGTTTTGCTTACTACCGATAACGACTTTGACCATTTACATAACTTGTATTTTAAAGTAAAAAAATTCTAATATGAGTGAGTGGAAGAAATACAGACTAGGGGATGTTGCTGAAATAGTCGGTGGAGGGACACCATCAACAAAAGTTAATGACTATTGGAACGGAGATATTCCTTGGTTAACACCAAGAGATCTTTCAAATTTTAAAGGTAAATATATTTCTAAAGGTGGAAGAACTATATCTAAATCAGGATTATTAAATTCAAATGCAAGATTATTACCAGCAGGGACTGTTTTATTAAGTACAAGAGCACCGGTTGGTTATATTGCAATTGCAAAGAATGAACTCGCTACAAATCAAGGTTTTAAGAATCTAATTCCTTCAAAGAATACAACAACGGATTTTTTGTATTATTTATTAAAATGCAATGTCGAATATCTTAAATCACAAGCAACTGGAACCACATTTGGAGAGCTTTCTGGATCAACATTAAAATTATTAACTTTTAATTTCCCCCCCCTCCCCGAACAAACCGCCATAGCCGAAGTATTAAGCAGCTTAGATGACAAAATAGACCTGCTGCACCGCCAAAACAAAACCTTAGAACAATTAGCTGAAACGCTGTTCAGGCAATGGTTTGTGGAGGAAGCGGAGGAGAGTTGGGAGGTTGGGACACTGGAAGATGAATTTGAATTTGTGATGGGGCAATCACCATCAGGTGATACACTGAATGAAAATAAAGTAGGAATGATATTTTTTCAAGGAAGAAGCGATTTTGGATTTCGTTTTCCTGAACCAAGAGTTTATACAACTTCGCCAACAAGAATAGCTAAACCATTAGACACACTTATAAGTGTTCGAGCACCTGTTGGAGATATTAACATGGCGTTTGAAGAATGTTGTTTGGGAAGAGGAGTTGCTGCATTTAGATACAAACATAATTCAGCTTTTTATACTTACACCTATTACAAATTAAAATCGTTAACTGAACAAATAAAACAGTTTGAAGATAGTGGAACCGTGTTTGGTTCAATTGGGAAAGATGATTTTAAAAAATTGGAATGTGTTATTCCTCCAAATGTTTTGATTTTGAAATTTCAGGATAACGTAAAGCCATTAGACGATAAAATCAAATCCAACACCCAACAAATCCGCACCTTAACACAACTGCGAGACACTTTGCTGCCAAAGTTGATGAGTGGGGAGGTGAGGGTGTCTGAACTGTGATTTTTGTGATTAAATGATTACTATGATAAATGAGCAATACAAATATTCAGAACTAACTTCCAAAATCATTGGCTGTGCTATCACAGTTCACAAAGCACTGGGTAATGGGTTTCAGGAAGTGATTTACCAACGGGCATTGGAAATTGAAATGAGATTATCCGGAATTGGATTTAGCCGGGAATTTGAAATGCCGATTTTTTACAGAGAGGAGCAAATAGGAACAAGAAGAGTTGATTTCCTTGTAGAAGGTATTGTTTCAGTAGAATTGAAAGCAATTACAAAACTGGAAGATGTTCATTTTGCCCAGGCAATTAATTACCTTGAAGCATACAATCTTGAAATTGGATTACTCATCAACTTTGGAGAAACGAGTTTGAATTTTAAACGGTTAACCAACAAGAAATATAAGCCAGAAATCATTCAATCACAAAAATCAAAATAATCATAGTTCAGACAAATGGCAGACAACAACTCATCCGACATCATCCTTTACAGTTCCCCCGAAGGAAACATCAAGGTAGAAGTCATTTATTCGGGTGAAACCTTTTGGCTTACCCAAAAACGGATGGCTGAACTGTTTGGCTGGTTTTTATTTGACCGGAAAACCGCACTTCGTCATAAGACATTGATTTGCAATTGGTTTTTTATTGCTTTAATGGTCTCCTATGGCTTCACTTTGATTCAACTATTTCCATTTTGGAAACAGTTGGAACAATCAGGGTCATTTATTCAAATTGAAAACTGCTAAATAGGAATGAGCAAACCCATCACCGAAAATATCATTGAGCAGTCAGCGATTGAAATTTTGCAGTCGCAGGGATGGGAATATGCCAACGGCAAAGAAATTTCACCCGAAGGGCTTTTTTGTGAAAGAGAAAATTTCAGTCAGATTGTTTTGTTAAATCGGTTGAGAACAGCCATTTCTAAAATCAATCCCACCATTCCCTTAGATGCACAGGAAGCAGCCATTCAAAAAGTATTGCGGATTGCTTCGCCTGACTTGCTGCACAACAACGAAGAATTTCACCGTCTGTTAGTTGAGAAAGTAAAAATACCTTATCAGGAAAACGCTTATGAAAGAAGTCATGAAGTGGCATTGATTGACTTTGAGCATCCTGCCAACAATCAGTTTTTGGTAGTGAATCAATACACTATCATTGAAAACAATCAGAACAAACGACCTGATATATTGCTCTTTGTAAATGGTTTGCCTTTGGTAGTCATAGAACTGAAAAATGCAGCCAGTGAAAATGCCAACATCAAAAGTGCTTATCAGCAAATACAAACTTACAAAGCCATTATTCCGAGTTTATTTACATACAACGCTATCTGCATTTTATCAGACGGTTTGGAATGTAAGGCAGGTAGTGTTTCAGCAGATTTGAGCCGTTACATGACTTGGAAAACGGCAGACGGCATAAAAGAAGCATCCCGATTTAAACCACAATTAGAAACCTTGCTGAAAGGCATGTTGCAACCAGCAACATTGTTGGATTTGGTTCGCAATTTCATTGTGTTTGAAAAATCGAAAAAAGAAGATGCAAAAACAGGATTGATACAAATTCAGACCGTAAAGAAATTAGCTGCTTATCATCAGTATTACGCAGTAAACAAAGCCGTTCAATCAACTATAAACGCATCAGGTGAAAACGGAGATAAACGAGGCGGTGTAGTTTGGCATACACAAGGTTCGGGCAAAAGTTTGAGCATGGTTTTCTATGCAGGCAAACTCATTACTTCTCCCGAAATGCGAAACCCTACCATTGTAGTTATTACCGACCGTAATGATTTGGACGACCAATTGTTTGATACGTTTGCTTCATCTGTTCAGTTGCTAAGACAAGAACCTGTTCAGGCAGAAAACAGAGAACATTTGAAAGAACTGTTGAAAGTGGCAAGCGGTGGAATTGTTTTTACAACCATTCAGAAGTTTTTGCCCGAAAACAATAAATCAGTTTACGACCAACTTTCTGACCGTAAAAATGTGGTAGTAATTGCAGATGAAGCCCACAGAACACAATATGGTTTTGAAGCAAAATTGATTGACGAAAAAGACAAAGAAACCAAAGAAGTAATCGGCAAACGCATTGCTTACGGCTTTGCAAAATACATGCGGGACGCTTTGCCTAATGCAACCTACATCGGTTTTACAGGCACACCCATTGAAGGAACAGACGTAAACACTCCACAGGTATTCGGCAATTACATTGACCGATACGATATTAAAGATGCCGTTGATGATGGAGCAACGGTTAAGATTTTCTATGAAAGTCGCTTGGCAAAAGTGAACCTTGACGAAGAAGGCAGACGCTTGATTGAAGAATTTGATAGAGAACTTGAACAAGACGAAGAAGTAACTGAAAGGCAAAAAGCCAAAGCCAAGTGGACAAAACTCGAAGCCATTATTGGGCATCCCGAGCGATTGAAAAATTTAGCTAAAGACATTGTAACACACTTTGAAAAACGCCAAACCGTTTTTGAAGGCAAAGCAATGATTGTAGCCATGAGCCGCAGAATTGCAGCCGACCTCTACAAAGAAATTATTGCCCTTCGCCCCGATTGGCACAATGATGATTTGGCCAAAGGAACCATTAAAGTGGTCATGACAACCCAGAGTTCCGATGGGCCTGAAATTTCAAAACATCAAACCACCAAACAACAACGGAGATTGCTGGCAGAGCGAATGAAAGACCCTGCCGATGAATTAAAACTGGTTATTGTTCGGGATATGTGGCTCACAGGTTTTGATGCTCCTTGTTTGAATACAATGTATGTTGACAAGCCAATGAGAGGACACAACCTGATGCAAGCCATTGCGAGGGTAAACCGTGTTTTCAAAGACAAGCCAGGCGGTTTGATTGTGGACTATTTGGGCATTGGCACAGATTTGAAGAAAGCACTTTCGTTTTATGGTGAAGCAGGTGGAAAAGGCGACCCGGCAGAGAACATTGAAAAGGCATTTGAAATTTTCAAAGAGAAATTGGAAGTGGTGCAGCAAATGTTCAATGAAGACAGCATCACCCGAAACGATATTTTAGTTGAAGAACCCGAAGCATACTATGAAGGCAGTTTCAAATTCAATTATCGCAGATTCTTTGTTGTAGATGCACAGGAAAAACTTTCTATCATTCTGCAAGCCGAAGAACACATTTTAGGTTTGCAAGACGGCAAAGAAAGATTTATCAGGGAAGTAAGTTTATTAAGTCAGGCACTATCACTTTGCATTACAAAGGAAGAAGTTCAGCCACATTTACCTGAAGTAGCATTTTTTCAAGCTATGAAAGCAAGGTTGGCAAAATTTGATGCTCCAATTGGTGGTGGAAGGACAGATGTAGAAATTGAAACAGCCATCAAACAAATTGTTGATGAAGCATTGAGCAGCGATAAAGTGATTGACATTTTTGATGCAGCAGGAATTGACAAGCCCGAAATTTCAGGACTGGAAATTCTTTCAGACGAATTTCTTTTGGAAGTTCAGGGAATGCAACACAAGAATTTAGCAATAGAATTGCTGAAAATGATTCTGAACAACGAACTGAAAGTAAGAGCCAAAACAAATCTTGTAAAAAGCAAGAAACTTTTAGAAATGTTGGAAGGTGCTATAAAACGCTATCAAAACAACTTGCTGACAACGGCTGAAATCATTCAAGAACTCATCAACATTGCCAAACAAATTAAAGAAGCAGACAAGGAAGGAGAAAAACTCGGACTGAATAATGATGAAGTTGCTTTTTACAATGCCCTTGAAATAAACGACAGTGCTGTTCAGGTTTTAGGTGACGACACTTTGAAAGAAATTGCAAGAGAAATAGCGGACAAAGTAAGAGCCAACGCAACTATTGACTGGACAATCAGAGAAAGTGCAAGAGCTAAATTAATGGTGCTTGTAAGACGGACACTTAACAAATGGGGTTATCCACCAGACAAACAACAAAAAGCAATTGACACAGTTTTAAAACAAGCGGAATTATTAGCAGACAACTTAACAGCATGAGAACAAGCCAACACACAGGTGTAAGCACATTTGCAAGCCGCACAAGCCCAAGCACAAACCAAAGCTTGCAAAAGAGCTTCCACCTTTCCCACGCAGTCAAAATTGAATTAAAAAAAATCTCCTCCCCTTCTGAAAATAAAAAATACGCAACCGCACAGACCACCACAACAAAGACCGTTAAACTCAACAACGACAATGGTTTACAGACACGGTGGACAAGAACGCCAGCTGGTAGCAGCGGTTTTGCGTCAGGCGGGGGTGAAATGCAAACTTGGAGTTTTGTGCTTCTATTCAAGTTCGGTTCTGGTTAACAGTTTTGCGTTCCTCATAAAGACAATGAGTTCTGTCCTTTGCTGTTTCGCAACGCTACACACTTGAAAGTGCTTATCGCGGCACTGCTCGCCCACGCGCTCACGCCTGAAAAAAAGCGCACGAAAACCAAGCCGACGACATCTTCAAAAGAAAGACGCTTAAACGCTAAAAAACATCAGAGCGAAA
>JBDNDT010000005.1:0-21330 GCA_046718985.1 Cytophagales bacterium | reverse complement strand
GATCTCTTGGAACTGTAGAACTCCTTGGAAACCTAAGGTTGATACCACTCAAAATACTTCGTCAGATTCAACAAATGTTGAAACTGATGAAAAGGATGAAGACAATTAACATCGTAAATTGAAATCATTAACGAAATATGAAAAAAATTGCCCTACTACTTATATTAGTAAGCCAATTGGCTCAAGCAAAATTCACTGAATCACAAAAAGATTCTTGTTTAAAGTTTTTGTCTTACACCTCTGTTTCTTTTGGAGTGAACATCAGGTTTTATGACACTGATTATGAAAAATTACCAGTTTATCCTTTCAAAGACAAAACAGAGGCGCAAGTGATGGCTGAAATGAAAGGAGATTTCAAAGATGCCTCTGCTTATAAACATCTTTGCTTTGAAAGGTTCGAACAAAAAGATTATGCTACGGCTGAAAAGCATTATGTGAAAGCATTGGAATTATACAACCAATGGCTCAACAGCGACCAAATATCTGCCCAAACGATGCAAGAACTCTATGATTTATTTTATGGAGTAAATCAATATCAATACATATCTGAAGTGATTGAAATTGCGGAAGCTAAATTTCCTAATGATTTAAAACTCTTACAAAGTTTCTGTGTATTTGCTTTCAATATTGAAAAAGACTTCAACAAAGCTAAAGCATATCTCGATAGGGCTTTTGCAATTTCACCCAACAACATAACTAATATTACTTATCAAATCATGATTCCATATTATGAGCATCTCACCAAACTCAATCAAACCGGTGAATGTGGTTCTTTGCCCGATTATGATTTTTTGAAAAAATATATTGACAACAACAAAGGCCAATTGGCTTATGAGCATTTACATCATTATGCTGTTGGCATGAAAGCTTATTTGTTGCTCACCTGTGAGTTTTTAAAAAGTTATAGAAGCGACAAAAAAGCTAATATGTTTAAGCCTAAAAATTCGATTATCAACAAGGACCTCGAAAAATCAAGTCAATTTTTCAAGAAAGCCTTAAAAACCAATCACCCTAACAAAGCAAATCTTTACAATTCTTTAGGGACAATATTGTTGTTTCAACAAAAAAATAAAGAAGCGTATGATGTTTTCAAACAATGTTATGCAGAACATAAAAATTTAGAGTCTTTGGAGGCGATGATTTTGATTAATGCACTGGAAGATAAACCAAAATTTGAATTGTTGGAGCAAGACTTTAATCTATTTGTTAAGCAATCACAAGACACCAACACATATTCAGGATTGGTTTCGATCTTGATGAAACACAAAATGGAAACCAAAGCTAAACAATATGTCGAATTGGTAGAGAAGAGTAAAAATCTAAATGAAAATGGGATTAAACTGTTGAATACATGGAATTTAGAGAAAAGAGATTTTAAAAGAGCTGACTATTATGTTGATTTTTTTGATAAAGAGTCAGAATCATATCTATGGAGAAAAATGATTTCGGCAGTGTTGAAAGATGATGAAGGAGAAGCAAAATTATGGTTTGAAAAATTGAATCTTAAAGACCCAAATGAAGAGGATCTTCTTGCTTTCAAGAAGTTGGTGGGGTTTTGAGGATATCATTTTTCGAAAATTCTAAATTCTTTTTCAAACCCTCGAATTTTGCTCTTTTCAGAGGCGAATTTTTGAATGCCTTTTTAAAAGTTTCTTCCGAAAGTTCTTCCCAATCTTTACGATTGTTGAGCTCTGAGAAAATTGGCAATGGTGTGAATCTGTTTTCATTGTGAGGTTTTGAAAATCGATTCCATGGACAAACATCTTGGCAAATATCACATCCAAACATCCAGTTTTCTGATTTGCCGAAGAAATCTTGTGGAATTTCTTCTTTTAGTTCAATGGTGAGGTAAGAAATGCACTTGCTTCCATCCACCACATAAGGCTCAATGATGGCATCAGTAGGGCATGCTTCTAAACATCTTGTGCATGTTCCGCAAAAATCTTTGATGGGGCCATCAGGTTCTAATTTCAAATCAACCAAAAGCTCGCCTATGAAGAAAAAACTTCCTGATTTTTTAGTGATTAAGTTGCTGTTTTTACCTATCCATCCCAAACCTGATTTCTCTGCCCAAACTTTGTCCATGATGGGAGCTGAATCTACAAATGCTCTCGCATTGACGCTTGACCCAAGAACTTCTTCAATTCTGAATAATAATTCTTTCAGTTTGTCTTTCAATACATTATGGTAATCTTCGCCATAAGCATATTTTGAAATTTTAACTTCTGAGTTCATTTCTTTCTCAGGATAATAATTCATCAAAACAGAAATTACACTTTCAGTGCCTTCCATAAGTTTTGTAGGGTCTAGCCTTTTGTCAAAATGGTTTTCCATATAACTCATTTTTCCATGGCAATTATTTTTCAACCAGACTTCCAGCCTTTTTACTTCCTTTTCTAAAAATCCTGCTTTCGAAATTCCACAAAATTCAAAACCTAATTCTTTAGCCAGTTGCTTAACAGTAGCGCTGTTGATTTTTTGCATCATAAAAAAACAAATCCACTTGCTTCTTCATTGCTCACAAAGTCAATTTTCATCCCAATCAGGTGCATAAAGTCTTTTTTTTCTATCAAAACTTCAATTTCGCCTAGTGAATATACCTCGTCTCTTTCGTTTTTTTGATCAAAACCAAGATATTGGCTCACACCTGAACATCCACTACCCCTCACTCCTACCCTAAGTGAATAATTTTGCGGTATATTCTTGTTTTTGAATATATTCAGAATTTCTAAATAAGCTCTATCTGTGATTTCAATCGGCAAATTCATGAATCAAATTTAAGATTATATTGCTTATGAAAGACAATAAACTAACAATTTCCAACATTAATTAATTACAAAGCAAAAAACTTCCCTTAATTTCGGACTCAGAAACCGAATTTTATAATTAATGAGAACCACTACTATTTTTATTTTTTTGTTCTTTGTTTCGTGGTTACAAGCTCAAACATGTTCTCTGAAAGGCCAAATATTCGACAAAACCAATGATGAGTTTTTGCAAGGCTGTATTGTTAAAGTTCTTGATTTTCAAGAAAAAACTGATGTTTTGGAAACAGACAGTTTAGGCAAATTTCTATTCAGCAATCTTGAATGCGGTAGCCTAAAAATAGAAATCAGCATGATTGGCTATAAAACAATCGAAAAATTAATTGAATTGAAGGGAGAAACTGACTTAGGTGTGTTGAATATGGAAGAAGATATTTCTATGCTCAAAGAAGTTAAAATTGAAGGCACCACACAACGCATGGAACAGCGTGGCGACACCACAGAATACAATGCCAATGCTTACAAAGTGAATCCTGACGCCACTGTTGAAGATTTGGTGAAGAAAATGCCGGGAATCAGCGTTCAAAACGGACAAATTCAATCTCAAGGCGAAACCATTCAGAAAGTGTTGATTGATGGAAAAGAATTTTTTGGAGAAGACGCTATGATGGCCCTCAGAAACCTTTCGGCTGACATGGTGGATAAGATTCAAACATTGGACAGACCGAGCGATCGAGCGAGACTAACTGGTTTTGATGATGGTCAAAATAGCAGAGCCATGAATATCATCACCAAAAAAGGTATGGGAAATTCAACAACAGGAAGAGTATATGCCGGTTATGGCACTGATGAACGATATATCATGGGCGGAGTTTTGAATAAATTTTCGGAAAAGCAAAAAATCACTCTTTTGGGAATGCTTAACAACATCAATCAACAAAATTTCTCAAACAGTGATTTAGGAACTCAAGAAAGAAGAGGTCCTCAAAGACCAAATCAACCTTTAGGTGAATTTGCCACAAACAACCAAAACGGAATTGCCAACACTTATGCCTTTGGGTTTAACATCAATCAGCAATTGGGAAAGAAAATCAATTTCAGCTTCAGCAATTTTCTCAATGCTAAAAGATTAGAAGCATTTACTGTTTTAGAGAGAGAATTTTTCTCAAGAGATAGTTTAAGCCAATTGTATAATGAAAAATCTACTAGAGAAAACTTCAATTTCAATTATCGTTTCAACTCTAGATTGGAATATGCCATTGACTCAAACAATGCATTGATATGGACACCAAAATTAAACTATCAGAATTTTGCTAATCAAAACGTCATTTTCTCTAACAGCATCAGAGGAAATGACACCCTCAATTTGGTGAACAATAACAACCCATCTGGTGGATATTCATTTTCGGTAGGTCAAACCTTGCTTTTTCTACATAAATTCAAAAAAATCGGTCGTACGATTTCTGTTTCGAATGACACTGAATTCTCTGAAAGTTTAAATGATTTACTCATTCAAGCTGATAAAAAAGTGTTTGTTCCCGAATTGGTTGTGAGCATCACTGATCAGCAACAATTGGGGAAAAACTCAAATTTCAACAACAATTCTGCTTTTACTTTTACAGAAAAAATCTCTGAAAAATCTTTGTTATCGGCTAATTATTATTTAGGGATTAACAATAGAATGTTTGAAAGACTAAACAACAGTAAAGGCACAATTTTATACGATCAACTAGACAGCGCCCAAAGCGCAACCTTAAACAGCTTTATTTTAAGAAATGGATTTTCTTTGGGCTTGGCAAGGAATAATGACAAAATGAAGCTTGAAACGGAATTGAAATATGAAAATGTATTGTTTAGAAATTCACATATGTTGCCCACAACTTTTCAAACCACTAATGTTTTTCACAATATTTTGCCTATGCTGAAGTTAAATTATAGTTTTACAAAAAATAAAAGAATAAGGTTTAGATATGGTACGTCTACTGATTTGCCTAGTGCAAATCAATTGCAAACCTCAATTGACAATCAGAACCCGGTCTTGCTTTCAACCGGAAACCCAAACCTCAAACAACAGTTCACCCACACCATTTTCACCCGATTGTTCTTCATGAATCCTGATAAGAACAGAAACTTAATGATTTACAACATCAATAATTTCACCAACAACTATGTAGGTTCAGGAAATTTCTTGTTCAGAAATGACACAACAGTGTTTCAAACACCTGTTTTTGCGGGTTCTCAACTTAACCAATCCAACAACCTCGATGGTTACAGACAAACCAGAAACTTTATTTACTATAGTGTTCCTGCAAAACTTATTAAATCCAATCTAACAGTCGGGGCATCGTTTTTAGGCACAAGACTTCCAAGTTTAGTGAATGGAAATCAAAACTTTACGGTCACTTATGTTCCCGGTGTCAATTTCACATTATCAAGCAATATCAGTGAAAAAATAGATTTCACCATTTCGAACAACAGCGCGCAGACTTTTGTACAAAACAAACTCAATCCTTCAAGAAACACTAATTTTTACACCATAAATAACAGCTTGAAAGCCAACATCTTCTTCACCAAATCAATGTATTTAAACCTTGATTATAACAATAGCAATTTCATCGGTTTAGGCAGTGGATTTGACCAAACCATACATTTGATGAATTTGGCTTTAGGCATAAAGTTCTTGAAAGACAGAAAAGGAGATTTAAAACTTTCTGTTTTTGATGCCTTCAACCAAAACAACTTCATCAATCGAGCGGTGAATGATGTTTTTGCGGAAAACATTAGCACGAATTTATTGCAACGATATGCAATGCTCACATTCACTTACAATTTTAAGAAAATCAAACCAAGCAAAGATTCAAAACAACAACCCAAGCCTGAAGAACCAACACCTCATAGAAAGAAAAAGGATGAATAAAGATTGGATTGATTGAGTTAAGTTTGAATTTAAAAATTAATTTTGAAAGAATGAAATCATTTTGAAGTGAGATTTACTTAGATTCTAATCTTTATAAAAAACCAATTTGATATTTCTACATTTTTTTCTTAATTTCTAGTGGATATTTCATACAATCTGTTGATTTACAACAAACTTATTCCCAACCACCTCCAAGTGTTCTATAAAGTTTAACTTTGGTTTTCAACTGCTCATTCTTGATTTCAATCAACTCAAGTTTGGCTTCCAGCATTTCTCTTTGAGTAAAAAGAACCTCACCATAATCTGCTCTGGCATTATTGAATAAGTTGATTGAAGTATTGATTGATTCATTGAGCAAGCTCACCTGCTTTTTCTTGGTGTCAAAGCTTTTTTCAAGGTTAAACATTCCTTGCATTTGGGTATTTACTTCGAGATAAGCCTGCAAGACATTCTGCTCATACTTCAACAAGGCCTGCTGTTGTCTTGCATTGGCATTGGCGTAATAGGCTTTGAGGGCATTTCGGTTAACCAAAGGGCTGATAAAGTTTCCTAACAACCCACTGAATAGTGATTCAGGATCGAAAAGATAGCTTAGAGAAAAGGCTTGGAGACCAATGCCGGAAACTAGACCTAAGGAAGGATAAAATCCGGCTCTGGCAACTTTCACCTCTAGTTTAGCTGCTTCAAGTTCAAGCTCTGCTGCTCTGATGTCTGGTCTTTTCAGCAATAACTCTTCGGGTTTTCCCACATTTAGCGTTTCAATTTTGGTATCATCAAACTGAGTGGAAATAATGGGGAAATCTTGCTCAAACTTACCTAATAAAAATCTGAGTCTATTTTCAACTGTCACAATTTTCTGTTTTACCACATATTCAAGGTTTTTGGTGTTCATCAGTTGAGCCTCAAATCGGTAAACAGCGAGTTGCGAGACCTTAGCAGCATCTTTTTGCTGTATAATCACTTTCAGCACATTGTTTTGGATTTCAATATTTTGTTCAATCACTCTTAAAATGCTTTCAAGAGCCAATCTGTCATAATAGTTTTCAGCAACTTCACCCACTAAAGAGGTGACTAAGAAATTTCTGCCTTCCATGCTTGCTAGATATCTATTGGCGGCTGCTTTTTTGGAATTTCTCAATTTTTTCCAAATATCTATTTCCCAAGTTGCCATAGCTCCAAAGCCAAAATCACCTATCGGTAAAGGGTTGGGTTTGTTGTCAAGAATATTGATTTTGTCTTCAATAGCCCCCATTCTGGTGTACTTGCCGGGTCTGTCGAACCCTGAGCCACCTATCACGTTCACAAAAGGAAGGTAATCCCCTTTTCGGGCTCTTACCTCATTCTTTCTTTGCAAAATTTCCTGTGAGTAAGATTTAAGTTCAAGATTGTTTTTCAAAGCACTGTCTATCAAACTTTTTAAATTTTCGTCATCGAAAAAGACTTTCCATTTTAGAGCAGAGGTATTCAATGAGTCTTTTTTGTTCAAAGCAAAAGACTTTGGCAATTTTCCTATGGAACTTTGAGGAGTTTGAATTAATGTTTTACAACTCTGAAAAAGCACTAAAATGGCTATGAAGACAATAATCTTTGAGGTTGGGGTAAAATTCATAAGAATCGAATGGTTGTTTTTCAAAATGAGTTCAAAGGTTTATTTGTGTATGCTTCTGGCGTCGTGATGTTCCGGGTCATGGGGTTCATCATCTTCTTCTTTGTAAAACCCTCTTCCTTCTGCCAATTTGCCGAAGATGTAGAACAAGCCCGGCACTACTATAACACCAAAGACAGTTCCTATCAACATTCCACCTAAAGCCGAAGCACCTATAGTCTTGTTGCCTACTGCTCCTGCGCCTGTGGCTCGCACCAAAGGAATTAAACCGGCGATAAAGGCAAATGAGGTCATCAAAATCGGTCTGAACCCTTCTTTGGTTTTTTGTATGGCAAATTCTACGATCAATACGGCATTTTTACCCAACAATCCGATGAGCATGATAAGACCAACTTGAGAGTAGATGTCGTTTGACAGCCCCATCAGTTTTAACAAGCCAAAAGACCCGAAAACACCTGCGGGGATAGACAACACCACCGCCAATGGGATGATAAAACTTTCATATTGTGAGGCAAGTACCAAGTAAACGAAGACCACCACAATGAGAAATATAAAAATAGCTTCGTTTCCTCTTTTGGTTTCGTCATAAGAAAGGCCTTCCCAAGCTATATCGTAACCAATGGGAAGAGTTTGGCCAGCCACCTCTTGGATAGCTTTGATGGCATCTCCTGTGGAGTAGCCTTTGGCGGGCACACCTCTGATGGCTGATGACGTGTATAGGTTAAATCTTGTGATTTCGTTAGGACCTTGTGTTTTTTTCAAAGACATAAACGAAGAATAGGGTACCATTTGCCCGGCATCGTTGGCAACAAACAAATTGAGCAGGTCTGAGGGTAGTTCTCTGTATTGTGGCGCAGCTTGGGTATAAACCTTAAAGAAGGTGTTGAATCTTGTGAAACCTTGTTCGTAAGTGCTGCCAATGAGAATGTTCAAGTTTTCCATGGCTTTGCCGATAGAAACCCCTTTTTGCATGGCTTTTTCATTGTCTATGATAAGCTCATATTGTGGGTAGTTTGCCGCATAGAAAGTGAAAAGACCTGAAAGTTCTTTCCTTTTTCTGAGCTCTGTCATGAAATCCATGTTTATTTTGTCAAACTCCCTGTAGTCTATCGTGCTGTTTTTGTTAATGAGCTGCAAAGAAAAGCCATCAGAAGAACCGTATCCGGGCACTGCCGGCGGTTCGAAAAACTCTATCACAGCACCTAAGTTTTGTGTTTTTTCTTCCAGTTCTTCGATGATTTCTTTTACAGATTTTTCTCTTTCCTCCCAGTCTTTCAGGTTTATCAGACAAGTGCCCGAGTTGGATCCTCTGCCTTCGGTGAGTATTTCGTATCCGGCCAACGAGGTCACAGAGTGTATCCCTTCGATATCTTTGGCTATTAGTTGCAGCTTTTTAGACACGTCGTTTGTTCTCTCAAGTGTGCTACCCGGAGGGGTCTGAATGATGGCGTAAATTTGACCTTGGTCTTCGTTAGGAATAAAGCCGGAAGGTAAAGTACCATTCACGCCAACCACGGCAAATGCAAAGACAACAAAAAGTCCGATGGTGAGTATTCTCCTATGGGCGATGAGTTTCAACAGTGAAACGTATCTACCAGTGAGTTTGTCAAACTTTTGGTTGAACCAATCAATAAATCGATCAATAGGCGATTTTTTCTTTACTTTTCCATGGTCGTTTTTCAAGATGATGATGCACAACACGGGTGTCAAAGTAAGTGCAATCACACCAGACAATATAATCGAGCTGGCCATGGTTATAGAAAATTGACGGTAAAACACACCTACAGGCCCACCCAAGAAGGCAATGGGCACAAACACCGCAGTCATGATCAAGGTGATAGCAATCACTGCCCCGCTTATTTCTCCTAATACCCGCTTCACCGCCAAATATGGGCTAAGATGTTCCATTTCCATTTTGGCATGCACTGCTTCAACAACCACGATGGCATCATCAACAACAATGCCAATGGCCAAAACTATTGCAAAGAGTGTTATCAAGTTTACCGTAAGACCAAACATCTGCATAAACAAAAATGCACCAATCAATGAAACAGGCACAGCGATAATTGGTATCAAAGTTGACCTCCAGTCTCCCAAAAACAGAAAAACCACCAAGGCCACTAATACAAAGGCTTCGATTAAAGTATGCACGACCTTGTCTATGGAGGCATCCACAAATTTTGATACATCATAGTTGATTTCATAGCTCATTCCAGGAGGAAAATCTCTTTTCAACTCTTCTAATTTTTGTTTAGAAAGTTCAATCACTTCGCTGGCGTTGGTGCCAAAGTTTTGTTTCAAAACAATGGAGGCAGAAGGATAGCCGTCTTTGTTGGAATAGATGTCGTAAAACTGGCTTCCTAGTTCCACATCAGCTATGTCTTTTAGTTTGAGCACTTCGCCATCTGCGTTTGACCTGACTATGATTTCTTTGTATTCTTCTGGTTTGTTAAACCTCCCTTTGTATGTTAGTGTAAACTCCAACGATTGGGCTTTTTTGCCCGAAGCTTGACCTAAACGCCCAGGTCTTCCGATGATGCTTTGCTCTTCCATGGCCTTCATCACCTCCTCGGTTGAGACTCTATAAGCCCTCATTCGGTCTGGTTTCAGCCAAACACGCATAGCATAATTTCGGCTACCCAAAATCTGAGCCCTTCCCATTCCTTTAATCCTTTGAAGTTCAGGAATCACAAAAACGTTAGCATAATTGTATAAAAATTTTTCATCGGCGTTTTTATCTGTGCTATACAGATTAACATACATAAGCATACTTGGCTGTATAGGAGTGATGATGATACCCTCTCGTTGCACCAAAGGCGGAAGGTTGTTGGTGATGGCATCAACCCTGGTTTTTACGTTCACCACTGCAACATTGGGGTCTGTGCCTGGGGCAAACACAATTTGAATGGTAGCTTCTCCGGCACTTGTAGCAGAAGATGAAATATAGAGCATTCCTTGCACTCCATTGATGGCTCTTTCCAAAGGAATTAGTGTTGACTCAACTAACACTTGTGCACTCGCACCCGGATAAGCCAAAAAGATATTCACACGCGGTGGTGCAATCTCGGGAAATTGTGACACCGGCAAAGACTTCATGGCAATAATACCAAGAAATACCAATGCGACAGATAACGAAATGGCTAAAACAGGCCTTTTGATAAATTTTAAAAACATTTTGCTAGTTATTCGAGGGTTTATTACTCAGCTTTCAATTCTTGAAGATCTTTTAAAATCTCTGCTAATGGTTTGGATATAAACTTTATTTTATCGCCATTTTTAACTTTCCTCAATCCTTCCACCAACACTTGCTCATTGGGTTGAATGCCTGATCCCACAATGTATATATGGTTCATCTCGTTCATCACTTTTATTTCTCTGGCTTGAACTTCGCCTGTTTTTGACACTATATAAACATATTTTCTGTCCAAAACTTCGAAGGTGGCTTTTTGGGGAATAATCATTTTTCCTGTCACTCTCACAGGCATCAAAATATTTCCGGTTTCTCCATGCCTAAGTATCTTGTTTTTGTTGTTGAAACTTGCCCTGAAGGCGATATTACCAGTTTCATTGTTAAAGTCAGCTTCAATGGTTTCTACAAATCCATCTTCCTCATAAAGAGCACCGTTGGCAAGTTCCAACTTTACGTTTAGTTTCTTTTTATCGTTATGATTTGTTGCATAATCTATGTATTCTGCTTCGGGAACGTTGAAATATACCCACATTTTGTTATTGTCTGAAAGAGTAGTCAACAAATCCCCTTCGTTCAACAAACTTCCCATTCTCACATCCCTGAAACGCCCAACAATGCCATCAAATGGAGCTTTTATTTGTGTGAAACCTAAGTGAGTAGTTGCTAATTCATAGTCAGCTTTAGCCTTTTCTAGCTTTGCTTTTGACAAAGCCAGTTCATTTTTTGATACAATATTGCTATCAGACAACTTTTTGGTGTTTTGATATTCAATCTCTGCAAATGTTTTTTCGGCATGAGCTTTATGAGCCTCAGCTTGATAAACTAGTGGTTGTATTTGAAACAACTGCTGTCCTTTTTTAACAAATTGACCTTCGTCAACGAAAATGTTTTGTAAATATCCCTTTTCTAAAACCCTAAGCTCGATGTGTTGTATAGCTTTTATTTGACAAACATATTCACCAAAAATTGTTGTGTCTTTTTTCTCAGCGTTGGTCACCACAAATATCGTATTATTATCTTCGTGTTTGTGATGCTGACAGGCACTGAGAAGATAGGCAAGCACTAGGGACGTAATAAGTTTTTTCATCATAAACCTTAATTTGAATTCGATTCTTCGCATTTTTATATTTCAAAATTATGATTGAAATCTGAAAAAAATATGTATCAATTCTGAAGCAAATCTGAAGTCGAGCATTCTACAAGCTAAACTGAAATGATAGTAGTGTAAAAACATTATTATCACTTGGAACTCAATTATGTCAATGAAATCTATTTCTAAAAGTTACTTTTATAAAAATTTCAAAATCAAAAAAAAGCTAAAAACCTCAAAAAACATTTGAAATCAATTTTTGAAAAGATAATAACCTTTGCAACCATTATTATTTTGAGAAATAAATATTAGTTAGATTTATTTATTCTTAAAAAAATCAATACAAAATCTATTTTAAAATAAACAGTCCAATATTAAGTTTAGACAATAAAAATCATTCGATTCTTTAATCCAATACAAATCAAATATTTTAAATTCATTATTCCTAGAAAGTTAAAATACTGACATTTAATTGAAAATCATCAAAATAAAGCAAAAAACTCATTTCAAGATTAATTCTTGCACTTAGCAATTGGAAATCAAAAAGTGCTATTCTTGCCAAACTCCAATCGAAAACAGTGCAAATTTTCAAATACAATGTAATAAATCTTTATTTTGTATATTGAAGCAATCTTTTTAACGATAGAAAGACCAAGCCCTTGGGAATCTTCATGTTGACTAAATTTCAAATATCGTGCATCTGAAAGCTCCTCCACCTTACTTTCTTTGATTTCACCTACGTTGACAATTTCAATACAATGATCCACAACCCTAACCGAAACCTCGTGGTGGGGCGAGGAGTATTTATAAGCATTAGAAACCAGATTGCCCACCAAAATATTTGCTAAATGCTTATCCATTTCCCATTCAATTTCATTCTTTGCATAAAATTTGCATTTTACGTTTTTCTCTTCTCCCAAAAATGAAAGATCTTCAATTTGAGACTTAAAAACTTCGTCTAAAAGAACATTACTTAATAAGTTAAAATGTTTGTTTTCTATTTTGAATAACAATGTGATTGATTTGCTAATGTGGTTCAGCTTCCTTACCGAATCTTGAATTTTAGCTATGTAAAACAGATTTTTCTCATCAAGATTGGGAGACTGTATTAGTTCATCCAGTTGGTGGGTGATTATTGCCAGAGGAGTCTTAAACTCGTGTGATGTGTTATCAATAAATTCTTTTTGGCTAATATAGTCACTTTTTACCTTTTCTATTAAATTCAACACAATATTATTTAGGGTTTTGAACTCTTCAATCTTGGTTTTCTCAACAGAAAACTCCATTTTTTCGTTAAGTTTAAAGGATTTAAGCTCATCTAGAAGATGAAAAAAAGGAAACCAAAGTTTTTGATTTACAAAATAGTTAATCAATAATGTACCCAAAGTCACCAAACCAACAATAACAACCATACTGACGAAAAAATAAAAATCAATTAGGTTCAAAGCCTCTGAAACAGGTTGACTTACAGTAATTTGATAAGTCTTTCCGTTGTGTATAAAGTAAGATTCAATGACACGAAAATCTTCTTCTTTTTGTTTCAACTCATTGAAAAACTGCTTTGTATAAAAACGCTCCGAAAGCATCGAATTGTCTGCAACATGAGCAATGTGTACATTTTCACTCAGATTAACTTTATCTGCAAAATCAGTATGTTTAAAGCTAAAAATTAAGTCATTTTTTTCTTCATGTAACACAGAGTCTATACTCTTAAAAAATGTACTTTTTACCACTTGTAAGTTGATTACGGTGGCTGAAACAAACAGCACACTGGCAATGAGAATGAAATATCGAGAAGTAATTTGAGAAAGCTTCATCAGGCTTCAAATTTATACCCTATTCCATAAACAGACTTTATAAAATCCACCTCATGTGCAGAAAGTTTTTTCCTCAAGTTTTTGATGTGTGTGTATAGATAGTCAAACGTGTCCATCTGATCCACATAGTCACCCCAAACGTTTTCAGCGATAGATTCTTTAGAAAGCACCCTATTTTTATTAGTGAGTAAAAACAGCAATATGTCATACTCTTTTCCCGAAATCCCTAAATCTTTACCATTCACTGTTACAGACCTACTATCCATGTCCATCGAGATTCCGGCATATTCCAAAACATGACTACCTTTAAAAACTCTTCTTCTCAAAACAGATCGCAATCTAGCATTGAGCTCTTGCAAATGAAATGGTTTAGGAAGATAGTCATCAGCTCCTAAATCAAGACCAATAACCTTATCGTTTAAAGAATCACGAGCCGAAAGCACTAACACACCACAATCTTTTTTGTTTTTTCTTAACCAACTCAACAAATCTAAACCAATGCCATCGGGCAGATTGATGTCAAGCAAAACACAATCATAGTCATAAGTCGTGATTTTTTCTTCTGCTTCCTTAAAGTTAGCAGAAGACTCAACCAAATATCCTTCACCGCTCAAAAAAGAAACGACACTCCTTCTAAGTTCTGCTTCATCTTCAACTACCAAAATCTTCATTTTTTCTTATTTCTGCTTTAAAAACTTAATTTGAATTGATGCAACACATTTTTCTTAAAGGAAATTTTTTTTGAAGCAAAAACCAACTGGAATAACACAATCGACTGTTTGTAAGTAATTTTCACTAAATCTTGTGTTTATATCTTCTTAATTTTCTGTCAATCAGGGTAATTATGCTCTGTTCTTCAACATGCCCAAGCCACAGCATTTATTGAGGCCTTCCCACAACTAACTAAATATTTTCAATGCAATTTGCATACTTTTGTTTGGCTAAATTAAATTGTTTTGATCAGTTTTAAAAAGAAACAAAAGCATAATTTAAAACTGATACTTGATTCATACTTTTTCAAACCCTTCCCAAAAAAACTATCTCTTAACTTTGAAATTGTAAACTTGCAATTCTTGGCGATGAAAATTGACAACCCCATTTACAATTCAGTTTTTAAAAATCAAATTGATAACAAAGATGTAGCTAAAATTTTGATTTAAATCATTTTGAACATCAAATTTTAGGTCTTCATTTCACAAATCTTCAGGACTTTTCAATATATCATGCAAACTTCCCAGTTCCTTCAAAAACCTCTCTCTGATTTGAACAGCAAAAGGATTTTCTTTTTCTATGGTTAAAAAAAGATCCCAAGAATCACCTCCTAAATTTTTCTTGATTTCAAGCATATATTGATAAGCCGGGGTTTTTTGTTCCACATCAGGTATGTCCATGTGGTTTACCGCTCGCCCAATGAAATGTGTGAGACCTTGAACATATGCCATTTGTAAATCATGCTCTTCGGGTGACCTCAATAAAACATTCAGACCCAATTTTTCTCCAAACAATTCATTTAGTCTTTTCATTCTGTTGGTTCTCACCGGACAAACCACAAAATTGAGTCCTTTGATGCCATTTTTACCTGATTGTGGCCCGAAAAGTGGATGGGTTCCCACAATTTGAACATCTTTTGGTAAGTATTTTTCCATCAATTCGATAGGCTTTATTTTCACAGATGAAACATCCATCACCAAAGCATGTGTTCTGAAAAAAGGTGAAGTCTGAACCAATAAATCTTCAAGATATTGAACCGGAACGGCCAACATCACTGTGTCTTTTGAAGCCACTTCTTCAAGCTTCCCAAACTTGAAACCATTGTTTTCAACTTCATTTTTAACGTCTTTAAGATCAAAAACAGTTATTTCAGAAAAATGTGGTTTCAAATGGGGCAAAAAGAATTTGCTGAAATTCCCAAAGCCTATCACTCCCAACTCGGTCATGATTCTATGTGTTTGGATTCCAAATCTTTAAAATATCTTTTTTGGAAAATCAATATGATGCAAACCGAAACAAAAATTGATGCATCAGCAAAATTAAAAACCGGCCACAAAGACATGTATTCTCCCCCGAAAATCGGAAACCACTTTGGCATGAATCCTTCCCAAATGTGTATGTAAAACATATCAATCACTTGCCCATGAAACAGTTTCATCGGCGCATCATATGGTGCATTGTCAATTGCCGGAATGATTCCATAGAAAACACTGTCAATCAAATTACCTATTGCACCTCCCAAAATCGCCGCCAAACACCATAAAAAACCACTATTCACTGCTTTTTTAGCTGCATAATAGAGATAGTATCCAATACCTGCCATAGCTAAAATTCTAAAAACAGTCAAAATCACCTTACCATATTTCCCGGCAATTTTGACTCCAAATGCCATTCCTTCATTGGTGAGATAATATAGACTGAACAAATCTCCTAAAATCTTAATCTGTCCTTCCGAATGCATTTCCATGTTGAAATGCACCAACATTTTGATGACCTGATCGGCTACAATGATGGCAAGAGCCAACAAATAAAACTTCAAATATTTCACCTGCATTTTAATTTAGCCTGCAAGTTGGCTAATAAATCATAATATTTCAAACTGAAGGTCAAAATCACGTATTAGGCTTATACTCTTCAAAAGTTTTGTCTTCATAAAAAACCACAATTTTCAAAATTTTCTTTTCAGCACTTTCAATTGCAAAGGTCTTTTTGATGTTTTCTACATTTTCATTCATCGGTTTAGACTCTTCGCGAACTTGAATTTTTTCTTTTTCAGGAACGTAAACTGAAGGTTCTTCTGCCACAAGGTTTTCAAAATCATCAATCGGGGTTTTGAATGCTTTAACTATATCATTCAACTTTGCAACCTTTTTGGGGTCAACAATCTCTTTTTTGGAAGATACTTTCTCTTTTGATTTCACCTCTTTGGGTGGTGTGTTGTTCATTTCCTCAAAAAGATACATAGTCTTTTTGTTTGCTAAGATATTGAAAGTCTTTGCCATATTCAAGGCTGAAAAGAAAAAATGATATTTAGACTCAAAAAAAAACGAACCCTAAATTTGTTTTGTCGTTTCGTGAACTATATTAGTGGCCAATAAACCAAAACTCATTGAACGTAAGAATTAGATTTTTGGGTGCTGCACAATCTGTAACAGGCTCGAAGTATTTGTTGGAAATCGGTGATTTCAAGGTGTTGATTGATTGCGGATTGTTTCAAGGACTCAAAGAGTTGAGAATCAAGAATTGGTCACCATTTCCGGTTGATGTAAAATCAATCAATGCAGTCATCATCACCCATGCCCATATAGACCACACAGGATATCTGCCAAGACTGTTCAAAGAGGGTTATAGAGGGCCTGTTTATTGCACTTCCGCAACAAAGGATTTGATGGAAATAATGCTCCTAGACAGTGCAAAACTTCAAGAAGAAGAGGCCGAATATGCTTTCAAAAAAGGATATTCTAAACACGAGAAGCCTGCACCATTATATAATACCGAAGATGCTACTAAAACTTTCCCATATTTCAAGGGATTTCAGTATGGACAAAAAATCGAGTTGAATAAATTCATTTCGATTGTTTTTCATGATGCCGGGCATATTCTTGGGTCTGCTATCACAGAAATCTATATCAGAGGAGATAAAATGAGAAAAAAAATTGTTTTTTCCGGAGATATCGGGCGATATGGAAAGCCAATTCTCAGAAACCCCTCTCCCATTCGCTCTGCTGATGTTTTGTTGGTTGAAAGCACTTATGGAAACAAAGATGTTCCTTCGGTTAATTCTGTCAATCTTTTTGCTGATGCAATCAATCGCTCAGTTGAAAGAAACGGCTGTCTATTAATACCGGCTTTTGCAGTTGGCAGAACTCAATCTTTATTGTTTTTGATTAAAAAACTAATTAATGAAAGAAAAATACCCAGTCTCCCGGTCTTTGTGGATTCACCGATGGGTATCAATGTCACTTCATTGTTCAGAAGGCATAATAACTTCCACACATTGAATGGACAAATGTCAGGTGACATCTTCGATTTTCAGGGACTTCATTATTATAGAAACCAAAGCGAGTCTATTGCATTGAACAACATCAACAACCGTGCTATCATCATTTCATCTAGTGGCATGTGCAACGGTGGAAGAATTTTACACCACCTTTTTCACAGACTTCCCAGACCCAATGACACTTTGTTGTTCGTTGGTTATCAATCAGAAGGCACAAGAGGTCGAAAAATATTAGAAGGAGAAAAATCAGTAAAAATTTTTGGTGAAGAAGTGCAAGTGAGATGCAATGTTGAACATATCAATGGACTATCTGCCCATGCCGATCGGTCAGAGTTGATGCGTTGGATGAAGAATTTCAAGGGCTCTCCAAAACATACTTTCATGATTCATGGAGAGCCTGAAGCTAGTTTCGCATTGGCTCAATTAGTTCAAAAAGAATATGGTTGGAATGTAACTGTTCCTCAATTTATGGAAGCTTTTGATTTGTTTAAGGGGATTTAAAAAGTAACAAAATCAGCATTGATTCGTATTCAAACACATGATTAAATCAATACTGTCGTTTTGTTTTCTTGTTTTGTTGTTGTTTTCATGCAACAAAACACCTCAACACTCACACAAGGTGCAAGCTCATCATTTAACCAAAAATCAAAAAGAAGGGAGTGCTTCACTGGCTAAACAGGAACAAAGCAAAAAGACTTACAAGCATAGTACAAGATTTCAGTTTTATTGATTTTTTTAATCAAAAGCAGTAATACACATTACTCTTTAAATAGATGTAAATTATTTCACCGATTCTTATCTTGGTTTTTGATAAAAAACAACCCAAAACTTCAGTGATTATAAATAGTTTATAAAACATGAAAGCAATCCTAAAAAAAATCTATTTACTTCAATCAGTACCAACCTTTCCAAAATCTGTCTAACATTCTCTTGAACTCGTTTTCTTTTGGGTTTTCTTGAGGTTCATAAATCTTCGTTTGTTTCAATTCATCCGGCATGTATTGTTGTTGCACAAAATGCTCGGGGAAATCGTGGGCATATTTGTAATCTTTTCCATAGTTCATTTTTTTCATTAATGCTGTTGGTGCATTTCTCAAATGCAAGGGAACAGATAAACTCCCGGTTTCATCCACCAATCTTCTTGCTTTTTTGATTGCCAAATAAGAAGCATTGCTCTTGGGTGAGCAAGCTAAATAAACCACACATTGTGAAAGAATAATTTCAGATTCAGGATAACCGACAACATTCACCGCTTGAAAACAATTATTGGCAATTACCAAAGCAGTAGGGTTGGCATTGCCAATGTCTTCAGATGCTGAAATAATTAATCTTCGGGCTATAAATTTCAAATCTTCACCGGCGGCAATCATTCTCGCCAACCAATAAACTGCCGCATGTGGATCACTACCTCTAATTGACTTGATGAATGCTGAAATGACATCATAGTGCATTTCACCTGATTTGTCATAAATAGCTATGTTTTTCTGCACCAATTCAACCACCAATTGGTTGTGAATCTTTATTTCAGAATTGAAATCATGAGCATTGATAACAATCTCTAAAATATTGAGTAATTTTCTGGCATCACCGTTTGAATATTTATAAAATGCATCATATTCACTAATCTCTATTTTCAGTTTCTTCAATTCATTGTCTGATTCAATTGCTTTCTTTAGAATGGTTTTTTGTTCATTTTCAGTGAGTTGTTTCAACTGATAAACTTGACATCTTGAAAGCAATGCCGAATTAACTTCAAAAGAAGGATTTTCTGTTGTTGCACCCACCAAAGTGAGATCACCTCTTTCCACAGCACCTAACAATGCATCTTGTTGCGTTTTATTGAACCTGTGAATCTCGTCAATGAACAATACACAAGCGTTTTTATATTTTGCAGCCTCAATCACTTCTCTCACTTCTTTCACCCCACTGCTGATTGCGCTTAACACAACAAACTCTCTGCCAACTGCTTTTGCCATCAACATTGCTAAGGTAGTTTTTCCGACACCCGGAGGCCCCCAGAGAATCATTGAAACCAACTTTTTTTGTTCTATCATTTTTCTCAGCACTCCATTTTGAGACATAAGATGATCTTGACCAATATAATCTTCTAAAGATTGAGGTCGCATTCTTTCGGCAAGCGGTATGTTTTTTTCGAAGTTGAAGAGACTGTTTTCCAAGGATTCAATTTACTGTTGCTCAAAATTAATAAACAACAAACATAATAATGGATAATCTGCAAGAAAATGAAAGTTTTAAGAATCAAGAAATTATTCAAAACAGTTTTGCAAATGTTTGAATTTTGAAAAAAAAAAAAATATACATAATTTTGAGTGCTACTTCAAAAAAATAACATTATGCTTAAATATCTTTTATTCTGCTCTTTCGGGTTGCTGTTTTCACAACCACTTCATCGCTATGGATTTGAAAATTTTGCTGATGAACATGAGTTCACGCAAGCTAACTGGACAGGTCAAGGTTTCAATGTTCCATGGGTAAATGGTTTCAACAACGGAAGATGCCATGTTGACGATGCCTTCAGTGCAGAAGGAACAAAATCTTTGAGAGTAAGATTCGATGCGGGAACTTTCGGACCTGCAAATAACGGTGCTCAAGCTCCGCTAATGGTGAATAATTATGATGAACTATATGCCGGATATTGGGTTCGATTTTCAAACAATTTCAGTTGGGGAACAACCAATGAAGGAGGAAAACTGCCTGGTTTGAGTGGTGGAAATCGTTGCAGTGGTTGTCAAAATTGTAATGGCACCAATGGCTTCACCGCACGTTTAATGTGGAGGCCAAACGGAAGAGGGGTAGTTTACCTCTATCACATGGACAAAGCAGGTGCTTGCGGAGACAACCCACAATTGAGAAATCCTGATAACTCAAACTTCCACTTTCAAAAAGGCGTTTGGTATCACGTTGCCCAAAGATTGAAAATCAACACAGTAGGTCAATACAATGGAGAAGTTGAAACTTTTATTAACGGACAAACAGCTAGCTTAATAACAGGTCTTAGGTTTGTAACAAACGCTGATAAAGTAAATTCTCTTTATTTTTCCACCTTCCATGGTGGTGCTGATGCTTCTTGGGCGCCAACTGTTACGTGCCATATTTGGTTCGATGATATCATCATTTCAACCAATAAAAATGATGTACTTGGAACCCTTTCTTTGCAAAATGAAGGTCAATTGAACAATAATTCAACAATCAAAAGATTCTTCTTCCTAGAAAATGAAAATTTACATATTGACTTACCTGAAATCAATCAAATAACCATTTATGACCAAAATGGAAAAGTAATGTTAAGTAGCAACAAATCGGTAATTAAAACTGGTGATTTACCAATGGGTGTTTATATCTTGAAAGTTGAAACCCCTGAAGAAATTCTAACCCGAAAGTTAATTTTAAAAAATTAATACCCACTTTTTTTATACAAAATCATTCTAGCAAAGGTTCATTTCTTGAACCTTTGCTAGAATGAACAAAATTATTGTGCTTGAAAGAGTTGGGCTTATTTGAATTAAGTTTTAACGTTTTAATTAAGCTGTTAATTTTACAGATTTTGAAATATTCAAAAGAATTTAAATAACGCGTTGATTTAAAACTTAAGTTGTTCATAATCTGCTAATCATCAATAAGTAATTGGTTCAAGAATACTTAAAACTGTTTAAAAAAACTATGAAAATCTCCCCTCAAACTTAATTTTAGCTTCATTGACAAAATCTTTCACCAATTGCTCATCGTCTTTTGGGCAAATCATTAAAATGCCGTCGAATTCTGCAACAATATAATTGTCTAAGCCTTTAACTACCACCAATTTGTCTTTTGGTGTTTTGATGATAGAGTTTTTGGTTTCATGAACAATGGTTGTTCCGCTAATGACATTTTTATCTTGATTTTTCTTTGAAAGTTCATAAAGCGACTTCCAAGTGCCCAAATCTGACCATCCGA
>JBDNDT010000049.1:0-10176 GCA_046718985.1 Cytophagales bacterium | reverse complement strand
GGTCACCTGCCAACATGAACGGACAGGCTGTTAGGTTTAAACAGTCACTGCCGATAAACTTCCAAATTAATTAAAAAAAGGCCTTAGGGCCTTTTTTTTGCCCTTGACAAATGTCATTTTTTTATTCTATTAATCACCTCATATTTGAAAACCAAAACTTTAAAGCTCTGGATAATCATTTTACCTTTAAGAATTATTTTTTATGAATGGATTTCCTTCCGCATTTGATTCACAATTCAAAAAAAGAGTTGCTTATTTTTCAATGGAATATGCTATTGATCAATCATTAAAAATTTATTCCGGAGGTTTGGGATACCTTTCAGGTTCACATATCAAAAGTGCATATGCCCTCAATCAAAATTTCATTGCAATCGGAATGTTGTGGACTTATGGCTATTATGATCAATTAAAGGGAAATGACGGAAAGATGATGGTTCATTATTCACCCAAACATTATGATTATTTGACCGATACCGGAATCATATTAGATGTTAAAATCCATGGACATATAGTTTATGTCAAAGTCTTAAAGCTTGAATCAGAAATTTTCCAGACTGCTCCTCTTTATCTTTTGTCAACAGATTTTGAACTAAATGATTATTTATCCAGAACAATCACCCATCATTTATATGACCCGGAAATTTCAACAAGAATCGCGCAATATATTGTGCTTGGTGATGCCGGAACAAAATTAGTTGAAATATTGGGTGGTGCAGATTATTATCATCTAAATGAAGCTCATGCTCTCCCATGTATGTTTAGGCTTCATAAAATCTATGGCGGATCGAAAGTTTGGAAAGAAAAAGTTGTGTTCACCACTCACACTCCCGAAATGGCAGGGAATGAAGTTAGAGATATGAATCTTTTGGAAGAAATGAACTTTTTTTTAGATTTGAATATTACAGAAATTAATCAATTGAAAGGAGATGAATACGGACATTTTAATTTCACTTCCTTTGCCATTAGAAATTCCCGACACACCAATGCTGTTTCGAAACTACATTCAGAGGTGAGTCATAAAATGTGGAACGAAACCCCTCATGGAAATGAAATTATCCCCATCACAAATGCCCAAAACAAAAATTATTGGATGGATAAGATAATTGAAAAAGCATATATTGATAAAAACTTAAATCTTTTTTCTGAGAGAAAAAGAGAACTTAAGGAACAGTTGTTCAAAGAAGTGGCTAACCAAACCGGGAAGCTGTTTGACAGTGGTGTTTTCACGATGGTTTGGGCAAGAAGATTTGCCGGCTATAAAAGGGCAAGCCTTTTATTGAAAGATACCGAAAGGCTAAAAAGATTAATAAATAACAATAAATATCCTGTTCAATTGATTTGGGCGGGAAAGCCCTATCCCAAAGACCAATTTGGAATTGAAGAATTCAATAAAGTTCTAGATTTTTCCAAAGTTTGTAAAGGAGCAAGTGTGCTTTTCGGATATGAATTAAACTTATCTGCGCAACTGAAAAGAGGTTCTGATATTTGGTTGAATACCCCCAGAATATTTAGAGAAGCATCAGGCACCAGCGGAATGACTGCTGCGATGAATGGTTCTATTAATGTTTCAATAAATGATGGTTGGATGCCCGAATTCTCAAAAGACAAGGAAAACTGTTTTTTGATTAACACAAAACACTCTGACAACACTGATGAAATGGATTGGAATGATTGCAAAACTCTATTCGAATTGTTAGAAAACGAGATTATTCCAATGTATTATGAAGAACCTGAAAAATGGTTTAAAATGGTATCAAATTCAATTAGAGATGTAATAAAGGATTTTGATTCTAATAGAATGGCAACTGATTATTATGAGAAAATTTATTGTTAAACTTTTTTAAAACATTTTTTTCACAGAGCATTACATTAAATCATTAAATTAATGAATTTTTGATAAAAACCTTCAAAAAGGGCTATGTCATTTAATTTGTTGCATATAATCTTGACCTATCCACATCATGGCAGCATCATTATTGTCGAAAAACCTTACTTTACCCTCAAGTCCGCTCATCATTCCAAGAATTGCGTTGGTTGCCAGTTTTGCATGCAATGCCTCATCAGAACAAACAACTGCGACTTTTTTGGCATAACGGTTAGGAAAAAGAGATGCTACCCACTCCAATTCTTGTTCATTCACTTGATATCTATAAAATGTTACATCTAAGATTAAGTAATCTGACTTAAACTCTTCTACAAAATCTCTGAAGCGAAGAGCTTCTTTTTGTAAGTGAGTGTTAGTATATTTTTCAGTTTCAACCTTGAATATCAGTTTCATCAATGAAACTTTGGAATCATAGTAAATTTCTTGGTATTTGTTGCTATAAATCTTCTTCATAAATGTTTAACGGCATGATGCATTATATAACCAAATTAAATTAATCATCGAAATTAACAACAATTTGAAATTTTAAATCATCGTTAAAATATTACATCAAAAAAGAGCCAAACAATGAGTAAGGCTCTTAAATTTTAAAGATTTATAAAACTCCCGCTTTCTCCAAAGCTATTTTTTTAATCTTTTTATCTTTTAGTTTTTGTTTCCAACCTTCTGAGATGAAATACATACATGGAACCAAAACCAAGGTCAAGAATGTTGCGAAAGCTAAGCCAAAAATAATCGTCCATGACAAAGGCCCCCAAAAAGCAACACTGTCACCACCAATATGTAATTGTGGGTCAAAATCAGATATGAGGGTAGCAAAATTGATATTAAAACCTATTGCTAAAGGAATCAATCCTAAGATTGTTGAAATGGCTGTTTGCAAAACTGGTGTCATCCTTGTTCTTCCAGCCATCACTAAAGCATCATAAAGCTCCATCCCCCTTCCTCTCAATTCATCGGCAAATTCAACAATGAGTATGCCGTTTTTCACTACGATGCCGGCCAAACCCACGATTCCAATCCCTGTCATGATGATCACGAAGTCCATCCTGAAAATGGTATATCCCAACAAAACACCAATTATACTGAAAAAAATCTCAGTTAAGATGATGATAGGCTTACTGATAGAATTGAATTGTGTAACCAGAATGGAGAAAATCATCAATATAGAAACCAATAGTGAAAACATAAGATATTGAGAAGTTTCATTTTGTTCCTCTTGCTCTCCACCAATTTTGATATCATATCCATCAGGTATTTTGAAACCGGGAATTGCTTTTTCAATCTTTGGAACAATGTCGTTAGGTGAGTAATCTTTTAACACATTTGAATTGATGGTGACCATTCTCTTTTGATTCTTTCTCTTGATTGCTCCATAAGTGTTTGAAAATTTAACTTTTGCCACAGAAGAGACTGGAACTTGCCTAATTGCTCCACCCAAGGCCATGTCTCTGTAAGTGATGTTCATGTTCATCACTTCATCAATTTTGCTTCTCTGGGAAACATCATACCTCACCATAATAGGATTTTCATCTTCTCCGTCTCTGAATTTAGTTGATAATTCCTTTCCAAAAATAGCCGATCTGATTTCCATGCCGATTTGAGCTGTAGAGATGCCTTCTCGGTTTGCTCTTTCTCTATCAATTTCGATGATAATTTCAGGTTTTTTATCCACCAAATCAGACTTAAACTTTTCAATACCTGGGATGTCAATTGAATCAATATATCTGATGAACCTAGTAGAAATATCAGCTAATTCCATGAAATCATCCCCACTGATTTCTACACTGATTGGCGGACCTGTCGGTGGTCCGTTTTGTTCTTGACTCACTGAAATCTGTGCTCCCGGAACTTTTACTTCTTTCATGGCATTTCTAATTTTCTCCATAATTTCAGAAGTAGAAACTCCATTTCTTTTGGCAAACTCAACAAATGCAACTGAAACTTTTGCTTTGTGTGGTTGAGGTGAACGATCAGGATCTGATGGTTCATTCACGCCGATAGTTACATTTGATATCACTGACTCTACTATAGGGTTATTTTCACCAATGACTTCGAAAACCTTGTTTTCAACCAATCTAGAAACACTATCAGTCACCGTTTGGTCTGTACCAATCGGCATGGTGATGTAAGTGTAAGCGAAATTTGGATCAGCTGTTGGAAAAAATAAAACTTTTGGAGAAGAAGCAATGAAAAGAAACTGCGATATAAAGAACAAACAAACTGTAATTACAATCATAAAAGCCGGTCTATATCCAACTAATACATACCTTATCAATTTGTCATAACGATTGACCACTTTTGGCCAAAATTTATGTTGAAAACCTTTAATCAATGGCGTGAACAAAAACTTATTCATCCACAAAATCACTATCAAAATAAATCCAAAGTTTCCGAAACCACGACCTGCACCATAGAGCAACAATGAAAGTAAGCCCAATGAAAGAGAAACGATAATCAAAATCCTGTTTTTCTCATAAAATGAAGCATCATGGGTAAACACTTTCTCTTTTCTCATGAAAGATACAGCAAAAACCGGATTGATAATGAATGCCACAAAAAGTGATGCCAACAAAGTGATAATCAGGGTCACAGGTAAAAAGAACATAAACTTCCCGACGATTCCCGGCAAAAATGCCAAAGGTATAAAAGGCGCCAATGTGGTTAAAGTTCCCGCCAAAACCGGAACAAATACTTCTCCTGCCGCTTTTTTAGCAGAGTCCACAATGCTAAGGTTTTCTTCATGAAAAATTCTGTGAGTGTTTTCAATCACCACAATTGCATCATCCACCACAATGCCCAAGGCGAATAAGAATGCAAACAACACAATCATGTTCAGAGAAAAATCTATTGTTGGCATCACTAAAAAGGCAATGAATGTGGAAATAGGAACTGAAAGCCCCACGAATAGCGCATTTGTAGTCCCCATAAAAAACATCAAAACCAATGTAACCAAAATGAAGCCAATGATGATGGTGTTAATCAAATCATTCAATGTTGTTCGAGTTTCTTTGGATTGGTCTCCGGTGATTACCACTTTCAAGTCTGATGGGTATTTGTTAGCTTCTAAGTCTTTCATGATGTTTCTGATTTTATCAGAAGCTTCAATTAAGTTTTCACCGGCTCTCTTAACTACGTTTAATGTTATTACATTCTTTCTGTCAAGCCTGGCATAACTCTCTTGTTCCTTGAAAGAATATTTGACATTGGCTATGTCTTTTATATATATGGGAGAACCATTGATAGACTGAACCACAATGTTTTTAACATCCTCTTCTGATTTGAATTCTCCTTTGATGCTAACCGTTCTTTTCATGTCTTGCACCTTGACATTACCTCCTGAAATGATTCTGTTTTCATAATCCAAGGCTCTTTCAATATCACCCATAGTGAGCTGTGCGAGATTCATTTTATAAAGATCCACATCAACTTGCATTTCTCTATCTAAAGCTCCTACCATGTCAACACGAGTGATTTCTTTCATTCCCTCGATCTTTTCTTTGGCAACGTCTGCAAACTTTTTCAATTTATCTAAAGGATAATCACCTGAAATGTTGACAAACATGATGGGTATGTCAGAAAAGTTTACCTCCGTCACCTGTGGTTCTTTGGTTAAGGTAACCGGCAATTCCGGTCTTGCCGCATCCACTCTGTCTTTGATTCTCTGTTTGGCGATTTCAACAGGAACATCAGCATTAAACTCAACCACTACAATGGAAAAATCTTGTAAGGATATACTGTTAATTTTTTTAACACCAGAGGCAGCTTTGATTTGCTTTTCAAGTTTCCTGGTCACGATATTTTCCATGTCTTCAGGTGAAGTGCCTGCTTGAATGGTTTGAACATAAATCGTGGGAATCACGATGTCAGGAAAGTTTTCTTTAGGCAAATTGACATAAGAAACGACCCCAAAAAGCACTATAATTATGGTGAGTATATAAATACTCGTTTTGTTATTTATTGACCAACTTGTGGGTCCGAATTCTTTATACATGACGGTGTATTTTTAAAAATCTTAAATCAAAAAACCACGCTGACTCCTTCAGTCAAATCTTGATAACCTTGGATTACCACCAAATCTCCAATTTCTAGTCCTTCTACAACTTCTGCAGATGTTGCATAAGTCTTACCTACCTTGATTTTTTTTCTTTTAGCTTTGTTTTCAGCAACAACATAAACGAACTCACCTTCTTGGCTGTTCTGAACTGCGTTGATTGGAATAACAATTGCATTTGGTCGGTAATAATCCTTAATTCTGACTCTTGCGAGCATGTTCGGTTTGATTCCTTTAATATTTTCAATTATTTTACACTCAATTGAAAATGTTCTACTCAAAGGATTGATTACCTCTCCAATATTGGAAACTTTTAAATTTTTAACCACTTTCAAATCCGGTAGAGAAACTTCAACATTATCACCAATATTAACCTTTCCGGCATAAGTTTCAGCAACTTCAACTAACACTTTCATCAACCCTGATTGGTTGTTAACAATTCTAAAAACCGGCATTCCCGGCATCACAGATTCACCTTCTCTGTTTTTTACCAAATCAACCACACCACTTTGTGTGGCTTTGATTTTGTATAAATCAAGCTGAGCATATAATGAAGCTAATTTTTTCTCTAGACTTTCTTTATTGTTTTTAGCTTGCAAAAACTGAATTTCAGAACCAATTTCTTGATCCCACAAAGCCTTTTGTTTCTCATAAACAGTGTTTGCAAGCTCTAATCCGGTTTTCAGTTCTGCAATTCCTTTGTAAATGATATCAGCATCAATCTCTGCCAACAATTGCCCTTTTTGAACAGACTGACCCTCTTTCACATTTACTTTCAGCAAAGTGCCTGCTGCTTTGGCACTCACCATAATATCATTGTCAGATTTCACAGCTCCCTGAATGTCAATGAAATGACTAAAGGGTTCAGAACTTATTTTTGATACTCTCACCAACAAGCCTTTTTCTTTAGAAGTCGTGTCGTTTTTGGCAATTTCTTTTTTCAGCGAAAGGATTTCTTCGTTGATTTTATCTCTTTTTTCAATCAATAATCCTAATCTTTTTTGCGGATCAGTTTCTTCACATGATGCCAACACGATCACTGAAAGAATAAATGCGGTTTTTAAAAATTCTATTTTCATAATTTCCTATTGATTAAGTTTTTATTTGAAGATTGTTCCTAAAGCAAATTCATAATCCACCTTTGCCATATAAACAGCGGCTAAAGTGGTGTAATAATTAATTTGTGCCGTTCTCAACTCTGACTCTGAAACATAATATTCCAAGCTTGAAGCCAAACCTTTTTCATATTTCACCTTCGTCACTCTGGCAACTTCTTTTGCCAATTCTAAATTTTGAACTTGACTATTAAGATTTTTCTTTTCTTGTTGAAGATTGATTTCTGCCTGCCTCACTTGCAATTCAATTCCTAATTTCAAGGTAGCTATGTTCAAATCTGTCTTTTGTTCATTAAGCTTAGCTTGCTGTGTTTTATAATTATTCACAAAACCTCCAAAAATTGGCACATTAAGTTGCAAACCATAAAGAGCAAACTTATACCACAAATCTGTTGCAGGAAGCAATTTGGGAATTGATTTGTTGGCTGTATTGTATCCATAAACCCCAAAAGCAGACATTGTAGGCAACACTGCCAACTTATTGTTTTTCACATCAATTTGGTTGAGTTTCTTTTGAGTTTCCAATAGGACATATTCAGGTCTCAATGAATAATCAACTGTCTGGGTTTGGAAATCAACATTTGATTCAAGGCTTTGACCATCAGAATTTACATCAATTGATTCATTCAAAGGCATGTTCATTTGATATTTCAACAAAAGCAATGAAAACTCTCTTGTTCTATCAAACTTTTCTTTCTCAATTTTCAAGTTATTTAAAGAAACTTGCAAACGATTTACATCAAGTTTTTCCACAAAACCTGCTTTGTTTTGCTCTTTCAACTGATGCAAAGTTGTGTCTAAACGTTTGATATTTGTTTCGAACAAATTAGCACTTTCTTTAGCGACAACACACTGATAATAAGCTTTTGAAACATTAGCGACAACTTCATTTCGAGTTGCCAGTGTATTTTTCTTTGAAAGTTCTTGATAGCCTTTTGCTGCTTTCAATGCCATGATATAAGACGAACTAAATAATAATTGACTTGCAGAAACACTTGCTTCAGCAGAAGCAGGCAACTGGAAGAAGTTGGGGAATGCAATCACTTCGCCAACCGGTTTGTTGGGATCGCCTAAAAACGGTCCACCTGTGTTTTCCACAAAAAGTCTTTGAAGAGGGTCAAACTGTTGAAGTTTTGCAGTTCCACTGATTTGAGGTAAGCCTGCCGCCCTGATTTCTCCTACCTTCATTTTTGCAATAGCTTCATCTAAGGTTGCTGATGCTAACTTATTATTATTCTCCAATGCATAGCTCACGCATTGTTCCAATGTCATGGGATTCTGAGCAAACATTGGCATCACAAACCCAAAAATTCCAACAATTAAAAAATTCTTATTCATTTTATTCCTCTTCAATAATTTGTTTAAAATCGTTAAAAATCTTGTGTCCTTTCACTGTTAGAAGTCCATAAATAAAATTATCGAAAAATTGCATATGAACATCTGTAATGTTAAACTCTTTTGAGTCAAAAACATCCGGGTTAAATGCTAAATCAATCATTTCAACCCTCAATCTAGCTAAAATTCTTGAATTAATATCTTTTCTGAAAAAACCTTCATTTTTCCCTCTTTCTAGTGAATCAACTATTTGCTTTTCCAAAACTGTTCTCCTGTGGCTTTGATACATATCCCAAGCTTTAGGGTGATATTTCTTTAAATCATAAAGCATCGTCGGATTGATTGAATTAATCATTTCTTTCATCATAATCGAAGTGTGATAGAGTTCTTCCAAAACATTTGATGATTTTTCAACAATATCACAAACTTTGCAAGTTTTATCTCCTAAATAGTAACTCACAAACTTTTCTATAATTTGATTTTTGTCACTAATGAATTGATATATCGTTTTCTTAGATACTGCCAAATGCCTAGCTATGTCATCCATATTTACGCTTTTGATGCCGTATCTCAAAAACAACTCCCCCGATTTCAACAAAATGTAACCTTCATCAACCATATCGCCGCAAATGTAAATACAAATGTTCAAACATGGAAACGTTTTTTATAAAAAATGTTTCCATAGTAAATAAAGTTTTATTTAAATTGCCACAACATTTATCAACACTATTTTGATTTTATGTCAACACTCACCAGTCTTGATTATTTAAAAGAACTTTCTGATAACAACTCAGAATTTATGATGGAAATGATTGAAACATTCTTGAGCCAAACGCCAAGAATGTTAGAATTGCTAGAAAAACATTATCAACAAAACGAATTCTCATTGTTGCAAAAATTAGCACACAAAATGAAACCTACCTTACCTATGATGGGCATTTCAGGGTTTGAAAATGATTTTAAATCAATAGAAAACATCGGTATAAACGAGTCTAGAGACGATGCTAAATTCAGTTTTCACTATAAAAGAATTCAAGAAACCTTAGAAAAGGTCTATCCTGAGCTTGAAATAAGCTTAAAAAACTTAAAAACAGGTGGAGTATAAAAGCCATTTAATTGAAATTGATGGTCATCGCATCTCATACAATGAGTATGTAGGTGGCAAAGAAATCATTCTAGCATTTCATGGTTTCGGGCAGAGCAAAGAAGCCTTTGAACCTTTGGCTAGAGAGCTGACAGATAAATCTACCATCTTTTCAATTGATTTATTTTTTCATGGCAATAGCACTTGGGCAAAAAAAGACCACCCTTTGGAATTGACAGAATGGGAAAAAATAATTGAATTCATTTTATCAAAACATAACATTCAAAAGTTCTCCGTAAGCGGGTTCAGCATGGGTGGTCGTTTCGCATTAGCAACATTAATACTCTTTTCAAATCGCATCACCAGGGTTTATCTGATTGCTCCTGATGGTATTTTTACATCAAATTGGTACAAATTAGCAACAAGTTTCAGTTCGACAAGAAAACTACTTAGGTTGAGCATTATAAAACCCAATCTGTTTAACAGTTTTTTAAATATTTCTCAAAAACTCAAATTAGCTCCAAACAAAACTTTGAGATTTGCTGAAAACAACATGAATAACAGAGCCAAAAGAAAACAAGTTTATTATTCTTGGGTGGTGTTTAGAAAATTGATTTTCCCTAAACAAAAAATATATGAAGTTTTGAAGAGTGATAACAAAAGTATATATTTGTTGGCAGGGAAATATGACACTGTAATTCCC
>JBDNDT010000048.1:0-10314 GCA_046718985.1 Cytophagales bacterium | reverse complement strand
AAGCGGGCAACTACTTTTATTTGCTGATGGTTTTTGGCTGATGGACAGCACTATACAAGCCATTGAAAACGGAAAATTAGTACCCCACGTAGGTCTTCCACTACCTTATAATGTTTTGTTTCATACCTTTATTTCCTTAAATCCCGAAAAACAAGACCGATTCCGTTATTTCATTCAAAAATCATATTTCATAAGAATAAATGGATTATTATCTGATTCAATCAGAAATTATTATTTGACTTACGATATTGAGAAAAAAAACAACCGCTTTGAAGTGACAGCCTCAGACACCATTTTCTCTGAAACTGATGTGGACATCAGTGTATATAACCAAGAAAAAGGGTTTTCCATTCTTCATGCCAATGGTTTAGACACTTGGCTCGTCTGCGCCAATGAGGCCAAAAACTGCTTTCACGTCTTTCTTTCTGATGCTTGCGGGGTTCGTTTGGCGAAGACTATTTTCATCAAAGACATTGTCGGCGAAGATTACGACCCCGAAGAATTTATTAATTTCAGGCTCTACCCAAGCCCTTCCGGTTGTTTTTATCTGCGTTACCGAAACGGCCCAAACTTCCAAAACGCCGAAGACCGATTGGTGCTTTTGCGCTTGCACCGCCACAATGGAGAAATCACTCTCAGGCAGGCACATCGCATCCCTTTTCAAGAACTAAGAATCCCTGATATTTTTTATGATAATCTAAGTTATATGGACGAGGATTTTCAATTGTATATGACACCACATGACCAAGACCAGAATAAAATATATGAAATAGCAGATCTAAGAGACTCTACATTAATTGACCCTCCCATTCAATGTATCATGCCCCACAATGGAACACCTGTTCCGCGAACCCCAACTCCATTTCCTTTCCCAACATACTTTATTCCCCTTTCGAGAGGAAGAGTGTTAATTAATACCCAGTTAATGTATAATGCAAATTCAAATCATATTTACAGAGTAAACCAAAGTGATCAATCTTGTGAAGACATTCCAATGAAATTTGCTTTTGATCCTTACCTGCAACCACTTAATAGCTTAAGTAATTTAGCATATAGATATCTCAATATGAGTTATTATTCAAAGCATTACAAACCCTTTGAGCCTCTTCGAAAAGAAAAACTTTTCACCCAAGACAGTCTTTGCGAGGGAAATGCTTTGGTATTGAGAAATTCCCAATTCCCCACAGCAGATTCAGTAAAATGGTTGGTGGAAGACACTGCCTATCGTTTTCATAGAGATTTTTCAAGCTCTTCTTATGCCATCAAAGACTCTGCCCTTCATTATTTCAAACTGCCCGGTGTTTATACTATCAAAGCTATTCGATATCTTTCATGTTTTTCTGACACCTTGTCACACTCGCTCAAAGTGATTCCCAAGCCTAAACCTCAAATTCCAAATTTCAGAGATACTCTTTTTAATTGTGTGAAAGGCTCATCCCTTTTGGAAGCACCATTGATTCCGGGTTTTCGGTATGTTTGGACCAATTTTGTGGGCAACAAATGGGACACTCTCAGTCAAAACCATCAATTGTTGCTCAGGTTAAACCACCATCCCATCATCACTTTTGAGATGGTAGCAAACTGTTATCATCACAGAGACACCTTTTCCATCCAATATCCTAAGTTTGAATTTGACTTAAAAGACACCTTTAATTTATGCAACCAAGAAGTCACTTTGAAGGTCAAGCCCTTTTTTGGCGAATATGAGGTCATAGACAATGGTGACTTAATCAAGACCATTCAGCCATTCGATTCACTGTTGACACTTAACCAGCCCGGTTTTTACCTGGTTTTTGCCCGCTATGGGAAATGCCGCTTGGCATATGACACATTTTTGATTGAAGAAGAAGGCAGTCTTGAAATCCCCAATGTCATCACCCCGAATGGTGATGGTCTCAATGACTCCTTCAGAATTGTCGGAAGCACTGACGCAGGGAAACTCAGCATTTTCAACCGATGGGGAACCAAAATCTACGAAAACAACGCCTATGATCAATCTTGGGGTTCAGGTCAAGATAATGGGGTTTATTTTTATCATTTCCAACTCGGTGGATGTGAACACAAAGGATGGGTGGAGGTGAAGTGAGTTTCGTTCAATCATGAATTAGAATGATTTAACATGACTCGAACTTTTTTATTTCCTTTCCCAAAACAAGCGTAAATTGCGCCATGATTTCTTATATCAAAGCCCTCCACATCATTTTTGTGGTCACTTGGTTTGCCGGATTGTTTTATATTGTCAGGTTGTTTATTTATCATGTCGAAAGTTATCAACGTCCTGAAAATGAAGGAAAAGTTCTGAGAGATCAGTTTAAAATCATGGAAAAAAGACTGTGGTATGGCATCACATGGCCTTCCATGATTTTGACATATATTTTTGGCTTTTGGCTGTTGACAGTTTATGACTGGTGGTCTTTGCCTTTCATTCATGTGAAATTAACATTGGTTGCAGGGCTAACAGTATATCACCATTGGATTGGATATACCTTCAAAAAACTAAATTCAGACCTTTGTCAATATTCCTCAACATTTCTGAGGGTGATGAACGAAGTGGCAACCCTGTTCTTGGTAGGGATAGTGTTTGTGATTGTCTTAAAAGACAGTTTGCAATGGCTTTGGGCGGTATTAGGTCTGGTTATTTTTGGTGCGACACTGATGTTAGCCATTTTATTATATAAAAAACTAAGGGAGAAAAATCCATATTAATGCGCCACCCTTGGGTTTTCAGTGGGGGTATAGCCAAAACAAAAAACATTGATGAACAAACAGTGATGGTTGAAGTCATTGCCAATGACGGGAACAAACTGGGTTACGGATTTTGGGATGCAGACTCTCAGATTTCTGTGAGGCTTTTTGAATTTGGAAAAGCAAAATCCGATTTCGACCCTAAATTCTGGAAACATCGACTTCACAAAGCTTATTCACTCAGGAAAAGCTTATTACCTCCGAAAACCAATATGTATAGGTTGGTTTTTTCTGAAGGAGACGGAATGCCCGGTCTGATTGTTGATGTTTATCATGACCTGGCATCAGTGCAATTATTGGCCGAATTTGCTAATGAATACCTCACCGCTTTAGATGAATTTTTGCCTGAAATCGGAGTTAAGGATTATTATTTAAAGAACAATCAAACTGCTAAAAACCACGGAGCTAATCCTTTTGACAAATGGCGCTTCAATGCCAAAGGTCATGAAAAAGTGATTGCTCTAGAAAATGGCAACTCTTTTGAAGTGGACATAGAAAACGGTCAAAAAACCGGTTTCTTCATAGACCAAAGAGACAACCGGGCATTGTTAGGAGAATTGAGCAAAGAAAAAACGGTGTTAAATACCTTTTCATTCAGCGGTGGATTCAGCATTTATGCCCTTGCTAACCAAGCCCAAAAAGTGGTGTCTGTTGATGTTTCAAAACCCGCTAACCAATCATGTACAATCAACCAAAACCTAAATCATGAAATCATCACCGCTGATTGCTTTGATTTCTTGAAAAAAGAAACAGAAAAATTTGATTTGGTGATTTTAGACCCTCCGGCATTTGCCAAAAACTCAAAAGCAGTGAGTCAAGCGGCAAGAGGTTACAAGGAATTGAACATGAGCGGACTTAATCGTGTGCGAGAGGGAGGGTTTCTTTTTACTTTTTCGTGTTCACAACACATTGACAAATTATTATTTCAAAAAATTGTTTTCAGTGCTGCCGCTGATGTGAGGAAAAATGTGAGAATAGTCAAGTGGTTATCACAGCCTTTTGATCATCCGGTTAATATTTACCATCCTGAGGGAGAATATTTGAAAGGTCTATTACTTTATGTTGATTAGAAATTTTTAACTTGCGAGCCAATTCATTTTTCATGTCTTCAAAATCTATACGTGTTTTTGCTCCCGCAACGGTTGCTAATTTGGTTTGTGGTTTCGATGTGATGGGTTTTGCTGTTGATGCGCCCGGAGACATCATCGAAATGAAATTGGAAGAACACAACGAGGTGATCATTGAAGAAATTCATGGAGACGGGGGAAAACTTCCAAAAGAAGCAGATAAAAACACGGTGAGTATTTCAGTGTTGCATTTTTTGAACCATTTAGGCATAAAAAAAGGCGTTTCCATCAAACTCTTTAAGCAAATGCCCTTGGGCTCAGGTTTAGGATCTAGTTCGGCAAGCACCATAGGGGGTGTTTTTGCCATTAATGAACTTTTAGGAAGGCCATTGAAAAGAGAAGAACTTTTACCTTTTGCCATGGAAGGCGAAAAACTGGCTTGCGGTGCTGCACATGCTGACAATGTGGCTCCTGCTTTGCTTGGTGGTTTTGTCTTGGTGAGAAGTTATGACCCATTAGATGTGGTGAAATTACCAAAAATGGATGGCTTATTTTGCACATTAATCAATCCTCACATCACTGTCAACACCAAAGATGCAAGGGCTATTTTGCCCAAGAATATCACACTAGAAGATGGAGTGAAACAATGGGGAAACATAGGCGGAGTGGTAGCGGGCATCTGTTTAAATGACAAATTGCTATTAACACGGTCTTTGGAAGATTACATCGTTGAGCCTGTTCGCTCGAAATTGATTCCGGGTTTTGACGATGCCAAGAAAAGCGCACTAGAAGTTGGGGCTTTAGGAGGTGGGATATCAGGCTCAGGACCCTCAATTTTTATGTTGTCTGACAATGAAGAGACAGCTCAAAAGATTGGTGATGCATTGAAAACTTCATTCTTCAAGCACGGTTTGGAATCTACAGTTTACCAAACGAAGGTGAATTATGAAGGCCCAAAAGTTTGGGGTTGAAATCTTTATTTATCAACCCGTTTTTGATTGTTCAAATCGATCTAAGCAATCACTTTTTCCACTTGATAGAACAACCAATTGCTTTGGTTGAACTAGGATTAGGATCTTTTCCTTTTTCTAGTGATGAAATAGCATCTTCCAGATATTTAATTTTCACTTGTTCAGGTTCAGCATAATTGTCGTCAATAGCTCCAATATATTTCACCAACCATTTGCTTTTTTCATTCTTCAACAGATAAACATGTGGAGTTTTCAAAGCACCGTATTGTTTAGCAATTTGTTGGGTTTCGTCAATAAGGTAAGGAAAAGTGAACCCTTTTTCTTTTACCCTGGTTACCATTTTGCTGAAACTGTCATCAGGATAAGCAACTGTGTCATTCGGATTGATTGCAATAACAGGATAATCGTTCTTAAATTTTTTGTGCAAAGACTCAATTCTGTCTTCATAAGCAACTGCATAAGGACAATGGTTGCAGGTGAAAATCACAATTGCACCTTTGGATTTTAAATCTTTGAGAGAATATTTATTTCCATCAACCCCACGAAGCTTAAAATCAATTGCTTCATCACCCACAGAAAGTCCGTTACTTGATTTTTCTAATTTGAAAAACCCGAAAAGCAAAAGCACAACAACAGGTGCAAAAAAGAGAATGAGTGTTTTTTTCATTTTTAATAAAATTTATTTAATCAATTGATAAAGTTCATTTTCAGAAAGTTCATCTGCAACGAAATGCAATGTTTGTCTGTTTTTAACCAACCAAGTTGCCGGAATATTACCTTCCCAAGACTTTTCGACCTTTTCCACCCAAATGTTAGGGTCTTTTTCAATTAATAAAACATGTTTTCCTGAAGCATTGTTTGTTAGCAGGAAACTGTTCACTTTTTCTTGATTTTTGGGGAAGTCTAAACTAACAAACACAAAAGACACTTTTTGGTCTTTAGTTTTTTTCTCAACTTCAAAAAAATGGGGTAATTCTTTGACACAAGGCTTGCACCATGTCGCCCAAAAGTTCACAACATATAAGGTATCGTTTGTTTTCATCACCTTGTTTTTAAGGCTTTCAAAACCGGTAAGCTCAACTTTTGGTTGGGAAAAGCATATAAAAGGGAGGATAAAAATTAAAATTCTAAATTTAAGCATATGTTGAAAACGGAATATTTTTGGGATTATTTTCAAATAAATGATTACCAATAATAAACTAACCGGCAATCAAGAAATCAACCATACTTAATTTTGTTAAGAAAACAGATTTTCACATAACCATAAATTGAGAAAAATTCCAAGCCCGAAACTTTCATTTCGGGCTTGAATGGTTATTTATTGTTTTGCAACCTGAACATTCAAAATCAATTTCACATCCTCACTCACCAACAAACCTCCTGATTCTGTCACCACGTTCCATGTCAAACCGAAATCTTTCCTGTTGATTGTTCCTGAAATCTCAAATCCTGCTTTTGTGTTTCCCCATGGGTCTTTTGCTAAACCACCAAAATCTACCGGAAAATTAACTTCTTTTTTCACCCCTTTAATGGAGAGTTCACCTACCAAAGAATAGTTACTTCCACCTTTCACCAAATGACCGTCAAAATCAATGTTTGGAAAATGTTCAACATCAAAAAACTCAGCACTTTTCAAATGATTGTCTCTGTCAGGTTGGTTGGTGTTCACACTGCTCACATTGATAGAAAATTTGGCTTTTGCTTTATCAAAGTCGCTGTTTTCAGTTTCGAGTTCACCGCTGAACTCACTGAAATGACCTGTAACCGTTGTGATAACCAAGTGTTTCACTTTAAATTGAACTTCAGAATGTGTTGGGTCTATTGCCCATTTAGTTTTTGTTAATACTTGTTCCATGTCAATGTTTTTTTTAGTTCTAAAGGTATAACGAAAACACTCTGAAAAAAGTTTGTTTAAACATTAAATGTTATAACATTTATTTTAAACGACTTGGATTTTTCTTCAAAAACTCTGCCCAACCATTTGCACTTTGAGATTTAGGAAACAATGAAACTGACTGATAATGATGGCATAATGCTACCCCTAAAGCATCCGTTGCATCTAAAAACTCTTCAGTGTGTGAAAACTTCAAAATTTTCATCAACATAGCAGCAATCTGTTCTTTTGATGCATTTCCGTTTCCTGTCACTGATTGTTTGACTTTCTTAGGAGCATATTCCACAACAGGTACACCTTTATTGATGGCTGCTGCAATCGCCACACCTTGCGCCCGTCCTAGTTTTAACATTGACTGAACATTCTTGCCATAAAAGGGAGCTTCGATGGCAACTTCATCAGGCAAAAACTCTCTAATTATCTGAGAAACCTTTTCGAAAATCTTTTGCAATTTTATTGTGTGGTCATCATAATGTTCCAACCTGATGATTCCATATTGCAAAACTGAAGGCTCTTCTTTGCCTTTGACAATAATTAAACCAAAACCCATTATATTGGTGCCCGGATCAAGCCCTAGAATAATTTTCTCTTTGGTCAAGTCAATTTTATTTTCGCTCATCGTTTTTCTTAAAAAGAAAATAGACTTTCAAGCCACATATAAGTGGATAGAAAATCATTTTTGGTTGGTAAAGTTAGCGGTTTTTATCGGCTGTGTTGGTTATGTGTCTTTGAAACTATCAAAAGTTATCAATTTATATCAAGAAATTGACCAACAAATTGAACATCTAAAAACCCTGCACAAACAAGTCTATTTTTATTTGGCTATTTTTTTGGTGTTGTTTAACTGGTCTTTGGAAGCTTGGAAATGGAAAATTTTAAGTTCATTTGAAAAAAGGACATCATTCTTTGACGCTTTGAAAGGTGTTTTAGCAGGATTAGGCTTGGGCGCTGTGGCTCCGCTTGGAATTGGTGATTATTTAGGAAGACTTTCTGTGAATCAATATAAAAACAGAAAACAACTCATTCTGAATTTGTGGTTTGGACATCAATGCCAGTTGTTTGCAACGGCATTTTTCGCATCTCTATCATTTTTGATATTCTTCAAACTTAATAACAGACCATTTGAAACATTTGACATTTTGTTGTTTTTCATCTCTAGCTGCTTAACTCTATCATTAAGCCTTATCATAATGTTTTTCAATAGAATTTTTCAAAAAGCAATAATACTTTTCAACTTTGATGATTGGACTGTTTCAAAGTTAAAACCAAGCAAGGTATCACAAGTTTTATTGCTCTCGATCCTTAGATATTTCGTTTTTGCAAGCCAATTTTATTTAATTTCATTATGCTTTTTGTCAAAAACTGACACAGTGGATTTTTTGACCTCGATAGGGCTCATGTTTTTCTTGAAATCTATTCTACCTGCTTTCAACTTTGTAAGTGATTTGGGAATTAGAGAGTTTTCTGCAATGTATTTCTTCGGGAAATTAAATGTTGATGAAACCGGTATTATCGCCATAAGCTTAACCGTTTGGTGTATAAATCTTTTTTTACCTTCTTTGATAGGTATGATGATAGTGTTTTTGAAAAGGATTAAATAACCTATTAAGCCAAAACTCTCAATAGATTTTGGGTCTAAAACCAAAAGCCCGAAATTCAAAGTAGAATCTCGGGCTTTTGAACAAAAAATTGAGAAGATTTATAAAAACATAATCAGGGTTTAATTGCAATAACACAAATACTTATTCCTTCACCACTTTTTGCATTTTGTTTCCTTGTTTCACTAAATAAACACCATTGGGCAAAGAAGAGCAATCAATTTTGCTTTCCCCCTCTCCCACTTTAGCACCCATCATATTAAACAGTTCAGCATATCCTTCAATGTTTAACACATCTTTCACAGGATTAGGATAAATTTTATTATTTGATATACCACTGTTGTTTAAACTGTTAGCAGGGTCAACAACTGAAAAACAAACATAACTCTCTCTGCTCCAAAAATATTCATTTTCAGGAGAAACTACCATGACAGTTACAATACCGGGTTCTCCGGTGAGAGTAAATGTTTGTCCTTGTACTGATGCAGGACCACTAACTATTTGAAATATCACATCAGGTGCGCCAAATGCATTTCCATTTAATGCACTTTCTACATAAACAACTGTGTTGGGTGTGAAAGGAGGATCATTGATGAATTTAGAAGAAAATGTTGGCGTGCTGTTGGAAGGTCCTTCTTCAACTCTTTCATTTTTGGCATTTATTACCCCATCAAGCAATGCCGGTGAGCAGAAATATGAACTAGGCGGGTTAACTTCCAAGCCCCGAATTATTGGAGTATATTTATAAGTCTTTGCTTGTGATGAAGTACTAGAACACAAATTGGTAGCCACTTGCAAAGTATAATTCCCCGGTTCCAAATTAGACAAGATTCTTTCTGTTTTTGAAAATCCAACTAGTGAATTGTCTCTAAGCCATGTAAAAATCACATTCTTGCCAACATTTTGATTGGCAACAAACACAGGTGCATCATCATCATTAAATTCAAAATCTGCGCTCAAAGAGGTGTAGAAATTATAAGGCAAAATAGCAGCACGTTGCACACCTTCGGTCAAATTTACGTTTCTTATACCTTTCTCATCTTTCAAAACAGTTCTGTCGTTTGGTGCTTGATTGAACCTGTAATAAACCAAAAGATTTCTTTGAGAATGTGGTGAAGAAATCTCGCAGTTCATATTAGCTCTGATTTGGTCGCCTGAGCGGGCAACATTCCAAATTCTCACTTCATCCATGATGCTGTTTGTGCGTCTTATAGAACTTCCTGATTCAAAAACGTCGCGTCCTAAAAAAATATCATTGCTCATGGATTGCACAGGGTTGGTAGTTCCTAAACCATATCGAACTCCATTCACATAAATCAGAGAGGAATCCGGCTGAATCACCATAGCTACATGATAAGTTTTATTGAACTCAATCACGGGGCCTGCCCAATCAAAATTTGCTCCGTTCCACATAGGAGCAAGTCTTGCTGTTCCGCTGTTGAGGTTTACGGTGTTTAAAACCAAACCAAAAACAGCACCTGTGCCTCTTGATGCAAAAATACCTGAAAAAGCATTAGCATTCTGCACCATAATTCTAGCTTCAAATGTGAAGGTATTAAGGGATGGCCCATTGATTGCCGGAATTGTTATTCTGTCCAAGCCATCATCATTGATTGAATTGTTATTTGCCAATCCATTAAAGCGTATAGCACCCCAGTCTTCTAATGCAGTCTGAGCATTAAAATTATAGAGCAAAGAAATTTCTGTTGCTGAAAGTGCACGGTTATAAATTCTGAAATCATCAACATCAATATTGGATTGAGCTACCTGGTTGAATGAAAAGCCTATTCTTAATTCCTGAGCGATTGTATTCAATTCATTTAAAGTACTTTGAGCTTGCAATGAACCATTGATATAGATTTTGGACACATTGCCACCATCACCATAAGTCACTGCCAAATGTACCCAATCATTGCTAGGTTTGTTCCATGTGATCACATGGTCATTTGCAAAAGTGTAATTTTGTAATCTGCTTAATGACCCTGAGAGTTCATGATTAATTCCAAAAAATCTGCTATTGTTTGAAGCTGAGTAATCAA
>JBDNDT010000476.1:0-2515 GCA_046718985.1 Cytophagales bacterium | reverse complement strand
TGAGGGGTTTATTTTTGGATGATTTTCTGCCAGTTTTTATCGGCGTTTATTTTTAGGTTCTTTTCATCTTGATTCCAACTCTTCAGTGTGTTGGTGAAATAAGCATTATAAAACAGATAAAGTTTTCCGTCCAGTATTTTAAAAGTTTTCGGGTCAACTTCTATTTTTTTTCCTGATTCACCCATTGCATAAGCGCACCATCCACCATATTGAGGTTCATATTTTATGGGTTCTTTTTGAAATGCGGTTTTGTTTTCTTCGTTGATAAACAAATAAATAACCCCCTGATGATTATGTGCAAATTTCTTATCTCCTTTCAAGGCTTTGCCATTGCTGAAATATGACACCGGATCATAACCTTGGATGGCTAATTCTTTTTCTAAATTGTAATGCTCTTTTTTGAGAGTTTGGTTTTGCGAGAAAAGCAAAAATGTGGTGAGAAAAGCGAATCCTAAAACGATATGTCTCATTTGTTTTTATTTATAAAACAAAATTCGGCATTATCAATTTGTATAGATGTCGTCTATTTTACTTTTGAGACTACTTCTTTGATTTTTTCATAATTCAGCACCTTAATTTCTTTTTGAGTATATTCCAAAATGCCTTCGTTTTCTAGTTCTTTCAGCAAAGTGATGATGGATTGTCTAGTGATACAAATGAGTTGAGCCAAATCTTTTTGTGTCAGATAATTAGGCAATGTGAGTGGGTTGTTATTGAGTTTTTCTTTTTCGATTATAGTGTTTAATAATAACAACAGTCTTGTTTTAGCATCTTTAAAAAAGATGTTTTTGTAATTGTTTTTAAGCTTGGTATAATTGAAGCCGATGAATTTGATATAATTGATGGCAAAATCCGGTTTTTTCACCATCAATTCTTCGAGTTTGTCTCTGAAAAAAGTGCATAAAATTGCTTCGTCAGAAACCACCTTGATAAAATCAGAGTGATTGCCATTCTTATCTAGTCCAATTTCGCCAAAAATGTCTCCTTTTTGAAGAATATCAATCAACTGTTCTTCACCATCTTCATCAATTCTAATGAGTTTTATGGTGCCATGTTTGAGCAAATAAATCCGCTCTTTGTCATCATGAGGCAAATCTATTGTCTCGTTTTTCTTCGACTTTTTAAACTTTTTGAGAATACAAAGGGAGTCTATTTCAGAAAAACTGAGATTTCTGAAAAGTTGGTGGTCTTTTAAATACCAATATTTTAAGTCTGCAACCATAACCCGATAAAAATAATAAAATCAATTCAATTTTGATTTCACTTAAACATAAAAAATGTGTAGAGATTATGTTGTTGTTTCATCACCCCTCCATAATCATCAATTTTGCAAAGTTCAAGAGCAAAGTTTTTTCGCCGGCTCTTTCAAATACAATAGTTGCTTTCTTTTCGTTTCCTTTGTTATCAATTTTCGAAACTGTTCCGAATCCAAATTTCGGATGCTCAACTTTCATGCCTTCTTGCAAAAAATTCAAATCACTGGGAGTGAAGTTAGGAGACACTTGGTGTTGATATTGGTTGTTTTCTGTGGCTTTGGTTTCAGGTGTTTTTCTTTTAATCAAGTTGTTGCTTGTGGTGTTGAATTGAGCAGAGGGTGGGAGAGTAGGTTTGGGTTTTGATGCTACCAACTTGATATATTGTTCATCTATCTCATCTAAAAACCTGCTGGCTTGGCAATTTTTTAACTGGCCGTTTTTATATCTTGTAATACTGTAAGTCAGCGTTAAAAACTTTTCAGCACGGGTCACTGCCACATAAAACAACCTTCGCTCTTCTTCCAAATCTTCTCTTGACTGTAGCATCATAAACGAAGGAAAAAGATCCTCTTCCATTCCCACCACGAAAACGTAAGGAAATTCAAGACCCTTTGAAGAGTGAATGGTCATCAGTGTAACTCTGTCATCTTCTTCACTGTCTTTGTCTTTCAAGTCAGCATCGGTGAGCAAGGCAATTTCTTGCAAAAATGCAGCAAGAGACTTGTCTTCGCTTTCGCTGTTTTCAACAAACTCTTGGATAGCATTCAGCAATTCTTGAAGGTTTTGATATCTCGCAACACCTTCTTGGGTTTTGTCACTGTCCAGTTCCCTTTCGATTCCGGTTGCTTTGGCAATGTATTTTGCTGTCTCATAAGCATCTTTGTTTTTAGCCATCAACTCAAAACTCTTCACCAAATTGACAAACTGTAAAGCTCCGCTCGATGATTTGCTTGTGCCTTGAGCAAATTTCTCTAATGATTCCCATAAAGTAGTGTTCATTTCGTCGGCTTTCACCAAAATTGAAGCCACTGATGAATCACCAATTCCTCTTTTGGGATAATTTACAACTCTTTTAAAAGCTTCTTCATCGTTTCGGTTGGTGGCTAATCTAAAATAAGCTATAAGGTCTTTGATTTCTTTTCTTTGATAAAATGAAAGACCTCCCACAATTCTATATTTGATGCCCATTCTTCTCAAAGCCTCTTCAAATGCCCTTGATTGATAATTCGTCCGATAAAGCACCACGAAATCGTTCAATT
>JBDNDT010000475.1:0-2524 GCA_046718985.1 Cytophagales bacterium | reverse complement strand
GAAACCAACAGCACAAGTGCTGACAAGGCATATACCCAATTTTTATATTTAAAAGTACAAGTCAAGCTCCATTCAATGATTTTGTTCAAGATTTTACTATCTAAGTGTTTCATTTTTTTTATTGAGGGCTCAGGTAAATAAACCAATAGAGCAGGAACAATGATGATGGTAACCACAAACGCAGACATGATGTTAAGACCTGCAATCACTCCAAACTCACGCATTAATGTAACATCGTTATTACATAAGACCAAAAAGCCCACAGCTGTTGTGGCATTAACAATCAAAGTGACCACGCCAATAGAACGAATTATCTGAGCGATAGCTTTCAACTTGTTTTGATGTAAGCCAAATTCTTGATGGTATTTGTTGATTAGATAAATGAAATTCGGAATGCCTGTGATCACAATAAGTGAAGGAATCAAACCTGTCAGAATGGTCATTTTATATTGAAAGATCGCAATTGACCCAAAAGTCCATAGTATGATGACCCCTATCAACAACAATGGAATGAACACTGAATCCCAAGTTCTGAAGAAAATGAACAGGGTAATAGCAGAGACCAAAACCGAAAGGAAAAGAAAAAGTTTCAATTCACCTCCTAACTCCAAAGACATTACAGAACGGATATATGGAATTCCTCCAAAGTGCAATTTAATTTGGGTATCTTTCTCAAAATCAGCACCCAGTTTTTGGATTTTTCTCACCAAACCTAATCTCTTATCAGTGACAATATAATCATTGTCAATGGTCAATGCCATCAAAACCGCTTGATTTGTCGGGTTAAAAATCTGATTATGATAAAGTTTTTGATTTCTAAAAACGGTTAAAACACTATCCAACTGATGTTGACTTCTCAAATCATCAGTGTTTAACCTAGTAAGTACAAATTTTTTATTCACGGTGTCTTTTGTCAAGAGTTTCAAATTGGGGATAGAAATAATTTCTTTTACCCCTTTCAAACTCCCTAAAGAATCGTTCAGCTGTTTGTATCTGTTAAAACCTCCGAGGCTGAATAGATTTTTATCTTTGCAACCGATTACAATGATATTACCATCCTCACCAAAAGTTTTCTTAAACTCTTTGAAATATGCAAGTTCTGCATCTTTTTTAGGCAAAATGCTCAAATAATCATAAGACATTTGAACATCTCTGGCTTTCCATCCAAAAAAAACGGTGAGTACTCCAATAAAAATCAATAAAGGCAATCTTTGCCTAATGATGAAACTAGCTAGCCAACTCCAAAACATGGGGGCAAAGGTAGAAATATTTATTCAGAATCTATGGTGAAAAACTTGATAGAAATCGTTTTTAAACACAATAAATAAAATTGAGTTCAAAGGACTTTTGATAAAGTATTTATTGGACTTTCGGAAATTCCGGGAATTTACTCTGTTTTCAATTGGCTTAATCACGAAATAACAAAAAAATTAAAAAAATCTTTAAACATGTTGAATGAAATATTTCCTAAACATTCAAAATCAAAAAAGACCTATGGTAATCTTTTCTCCTAAGAACTTGGGCTGTTTATTGATCAAAAACAAGTCAATATAGAGCTTGACTCTGGCAAAATACTCTCTTGATATAGTATTAAAACTAACAGAAGGCATTTTAGCATTAAAAGCTATAGCATCAAGCCCTTTATTTCTACAAATGAACAAGGCCCTTTCATTGTGAAACTTTTGGGAAATGATGGTGATTTTTTGTTGCCCGAAAATATGTTTTGCTCTAACCACAGAATCTAAGGTTCTGAAACCTGCATAATCCAGATAAATACTCCTTTCGGGAATTCCGTTTTTCATCAGCTCATTTTTCATGTCTTGCGGTTCATTATAATATCTTGAACCGTGGTCGCCACTGATGATTATATATTTAATTTTTCCTGAATGATATAGCTTCACGGCTGCTTCAACTCTATAATAAAAATAAAGATTTCGCTTTCCGTTCTTCAATTTCTTGCTGGTTCCTAACAACAATGCAGTTTTATTAACTGGCAATTTTTCAACGTCATCAAAAATTTTCATGCTCGTTGTCCATCTCACTGAATAATAAAGCAAGACAACTAAACAAGCCAAAATCATCAATCCCAATAAGGTGATTTTTATATATTTCATTCTATTTGTTTTGGATTCTCAAGCCAATTCAAGTCAGGAACAGCTGTTCCCGCAATTCCTTTTATTGAGCCATAAAAGCCTGAAACACTTATCAACATTTTCTCTAGCCCTTTTTCTCTTTCTTTCCAAATTTTCTCCATAGCAATCCTTTCTCTTGTAAGGTTGTCGCGCATGGTAGTGAACCCTTCAACCAAATTTTGGATGTTCTGTTTAAATTCATTTCCAGTGAGATAATCATAAAGCATCACCATTTTGTCGGCCTTATTTTCTTGTGACTTCAAAGCAAAAGAAACCTTCACTAAACCTTCTCTCAAAGCAAGTGCCAAACCTTTAAATTCTTGGTAACTACAAATCCATACTCCATCAACCGAACCTAAGATTTTCATGTCTTTAGGCATGGTTTCGGTGAC
>JBDNDT010000474.1:0-2524 GCA_046718985.1 Cytophagales bacterium | reverse complement strand
TTTGCATTTTTTGATCTGAAAAATCAAAAAGCTTTTTTGGTTAGAGATTTTTTTGGAACAAAACCTCTTTATTACATACAAGAAAACAATCGCTTCGTTTTCAGCTCTGAATTAACATTCTTAACATCATGTTTTAGAGACAACAGCCTTGAAAAGTCGGCTGTTGTCAGTTGTTTACAACAGCTTTGGACAGAAGCACCTATCACCCTTTTTAAGGAAATTAAAAAGCTGTGTATCAACCAAACACTTGTGGTTGACCTTGCCACAGGATTGGTTGAGGAAAAGAAAACTTCTCAATTTAAAAAAGACGAAATTGATTTCCCCAAAAAGAGACGTGAAAAATATTGGATAGATAAACTAGAGCACCTTATTCTAGAGAACTTGAAATGGCAAAGTAAAGCCAATACTGAAGTAGGATATTTGCTTTCAGGAGGCCTGGATTCTAGTCTTTTGCTGGCTATGGCCACAACGCATGGGCTAGCCAACAAGAAAACCAAAGCTTTCTCTTTGTTGGCAGAACAAGGAAAAAACTACGATGGTTTTGAAAATGATTGGACTTATGCATCAAGTTTAGCCAAAAAATTAGGTGTTGAAATAGAGGGTGTCATGCCTGAAGAATATTCAGAAAAAAACCTCAAAAAGTGGGTTAAGTTGATGGATGAACCCATATTGACCCCTGCTATTGTTGGATTAGATGCTCTATGTTCTAGAGCTAATGAACAAGGATTCAGGGTTTTGATAAGTGGTTTGGGAGCTGATGAGTTGTTTGGTGGATATGGAAGGCATCAACTTTTGCTCAAAAGTAAACAGGTTCCTAAAATTCCGATGACCTTTCTTTCTCTACTCAGACCATTTTTGAAAATCAATAACAGGAGGTTCGATAAAATAGCACAGATACTAAGCTCTTCGAGATCACTCAGAATTGCTAAATCCTTCCATTGGCTTTCTGACGAGACCATGAGCTCCTTGTTGCAACATCAAATACCAGAACCGTCAATTGAAATGGAATTAAATTGGTCAAACCTGTTGAATTATGAATTAAGGACATATCTGGCTGAACATAACTTGCTTTATGCCGATAGGATCGGAATGAAAAATCATATAGAAATTCGGGTGCCTTATTTGACTCAAGAAATTTACGAAATCGGCCATTTAAGTACTGAGTTTTTGTTGAAAAATCATTTACCAAGCAAATATCTCTTAAAGAAAGTGGCTGAAAAATACTTGCCTAAATCCATAATCCATAGAAAAAAGACGGGATTTGGGGGTTCGTTGAAACAATTTTTCCTAAATCATGAAAATTCTTTTTGGATGGAATATTTTGAACAAGACTTTTTGGATAAACAAGGTATTTTTAACGCCCAAAAACTTAGGCAAATTTTGGATGAGCAAGTCAAAGGGAAAAAGGACAATTCTTATCCTCTATTGGCATTTATTGCTTTACAATTATGGATGAAAGAACATGTTGGACAAGGAAGTTAAAGATTTCATAGGAAAGTTGCTTCAATTTTGTGCTTATCAAGATCGCTTTGAGGTAGAGGTAATTGAAAAGCTTAAAAAGCTAGGAATAGAAGAGACTGAGGTGATTTCTAAAGCCATTCAATATTTGAAAAATGAAAAGTATCTTGATGAAAAAAGAGCAGCAGTTTCTTACGCGAGAGGAAGGATATTGTTAAAAAAGTGGTCTAAAATGAAGGTGGAATATAACCTGAAATTCATGAAGGTGTCACAATCGGCTATTGAGGAGGCTTTAAATGAAATTGAAGATGATGATTACCTGAAAATCATCAAAAAAAGGATGGAGGAAAAGATTAAAAACAACAGTAAACTCCCAATTCAACATCAAAAGATAAAAGTCACCAAGACTATGACAGCAGAAGGCTTTGAGTATGATCTTGTGAAACAGGCTTGGGAAGAGTTGAAAGAGTAGGTATGTAGAAATCTATCCAACAGAAAGCAAGTTTTTAATTAGTTGACTTTTAAATAATTTGGGCTAAATTGAAGAGTTTAACCCAAATTTTATTTGTAGATTTGCCTTCAAAAACGAGAACGATTCTTGATTTACTCAATTAAGTAAAATAACTAAAGTCGTCACCTGATTGAATTTTCAAAATTGACTCATACATTAAATTGGTCAAATGCTCAACATCTGAAATCGCGATGGTTTCGACGGTAGTGTGCATATATTTTAAAGCCAATGACATCAATGCGCTAGGAACCCCATTGTTTGAGTAGGCAAATGAATCTGTGTCTGTTCCCGTTGAACGAGAGGTAGCCGCGCGTTGGAAGGGTATTTCTTTTTCTTTAGCTGTTTCAATGATAAGATTGAGAAGTTTGTTGTGAACAGCAGGTCCGTAAGTCAAAACAGGACCTTTTCCAGCAGATAAGTCACCTTGGGTTTTTTTGTCATAAAATGGTGATTGTGTGTCATGTGTTACGTCAACACAGATAGCAACATTAGGATTGATGCGGTTGGCAATCATCTCAGCACCTCTCAAGCCAATTTCTTCTTGAACAGCATTGA
>JBDNDT010000473.1:0-2527 GCA_046718985.1 Cytophagales bacterium | reverse complement strand
CATGTTACAGAGGATTTAAGCAATATTTCAGAAAACATCATAGCAGAAACCACTTATCCGCTTTCATTGAACTGGGACAATCAATCAGGTCGCTTTTTGATGCAGTGTTACAATCGAGATGACGCCCGAACAGAGCTTTTCATCCTCAACACAAATGGCAATGTTGTTCAAAAAAGAAATTTAAGTGTAGGCGAGGGAGAATTTAATCTAGAAAAAACCATCATTGATCATTTGACCGGTTTGGGAAAAAGACTTCCTTTTGCGATGGGGAGAACAAACGATGGAACATATTTTTTTAATGGTTTTTTTCGCTACACTTTTTCTTTAACTTTCTTTGGTTTCAACACCCAAACACCCGGTGTTTTGCAAGGATTTAGAGATAATCGAGGTGTTGCAACTGTAACTCCAAAATCAAACGGCAATTTTGCACTTTCTAGGTTCGGGCAGGGCAGTATGTCATATATTCCAAACGTCACATTGAATACACAAGCATCAGCTGTGGCATCGAGTGGTGACTTGCAAGGATTTTTTATTCCTGAAATAGAAAACTATACCAGAGTGGTAAGCTTGGCGACACCTTCAATCAATCCCACTACGGTGATTTATGCAAGTGCAAACCGAAAAAGTCAGTTGTGCATTTATCAATATGATTACAATACCGGTGCTTATAAAGGTACAAAGTATTTAGGTCTTTCGGGAAGTTATCAAATTGGTGGAATTTGCAACACCAAAGAAGGAAAAGTTGCACTGGCAGCTACGGTTTATCTTGCCGGAAGAATACCAAAAGTTGCTCTTTTTGTGTTTTAATCCCATGTTTTAAACACAAATCTTCCAAACAATTCGGTTTTACTATAGATAGAATGACACTTTAAAAAGTGTTTTTTATGAACTTTTTTCATTCAAATAGGCCTATTAAAGCTATAGGAACAAAGTTTTTATTTTTTTAATTGTTCTCAACGGAATAACATTTAACACAACCATAATACAAAAGCACAATATTTAAAACCTCCATAACATTCAGGTAATCTTGCTTCATCATCTTTGTGGTACAAAATCAAATTTTTAAATACCCTATACAAAATGAAAGGATTATTCGAAACCTTTTGCGCATGCTTAATAGGCATTTATGTTGCAAATGCACAAACCACCACTGTTGAATTGATATCACAAGGCTCGTCTTGGAAATATCTTGATGATGGCTCAAACCAAGGAACTGCTTGGAGAGCAAGTTCTTTCAATGACGGATCTTGGAAGACGGGTCTGGCAGAATTGGGATATGGTGACGGCGATGAGTCAACCATTGTTAGTTTTGGCTCATCAAGTTCTAGCAAGTTTATCACCACTTATTTCAGAAGAGCTTTCAACATTTCGAATCTTTCAGAACTTTCGAATTTTGTTTTAAGTGTGAAAAGAGATGACGGTATCGTGGTTTATGTGAATGGAACTGAGAGATACAGAAACAACATGCCTACCGGAACAATTTCCTCTAGCACTTTGGCAGCTGCTGATGCTTCTGATGACGGTAAAACATGGTTCAGTACCAATCTTTCTGCCTCGCATTTTGTGAATGGAATCAATGTGATTGCTGTTGAAATTCACCAAAGAAGCAGGTCAAGCTCAGATATCAGTTTTGACTTGAGGCTATCTGCTACACGCACACAGGTGGACACTCAACCCCCATTGCTCACAGGAACATCTCCGGCAAACGAAGCTATAAGTGTGGCGAATAATTCAAATTTGGTGATGACGTTTAATGAAAATGTCACTAAAGGTACAGGCTCGATTACCATCAAAGAAAATGGAACGGTGAAACAAACCATTTCTGTTACCTCAACATCAGTCGTTGTGAATGGCAACACTGTAACAATCTCTCCTTCTGTTTTCACATTGGGCTCAACAGTGAACGTTGAAATGCCATCAGGTGTGATTAAGGATTTAGCCGGTTTCAACTACGAAGGAATAACAAACAGCACTGCTTGGAGATTTACTGTTCAAAGTCAATCTACAGTATGCAATAAAATAGCTTGTTTTACATCGGTTCAACCCGGAAGCCAGATAGGCACTTTGGTTTTGCCAAGCACTCACACTTTCCAAATGCTATTCAAACAAGGTAATAGTTACACATCAGGCGGAACAGCCCCAACAGGATTTGACTTCACCGGATATGTTCCAAAATCAGGAAGTAGCACGAGCGGATATGTTTCTATAAACCATGAAAACAGTCCTGGGGGAGTTTCTATTTTAGATGTTTCTTACAATTCAAGTTCGAAACTTTGGACCAGAAACAATGCTTATCCGGTGAGTTTTTCATCACTGGTTAAAACCGAAAGAAATTGTTCTGGAACAGTAACACCTTGGGGGACTATCATCACATCAGAAGAAACAACCGCTAGCGGCGATGCAAACAGTGATGGCTATCAAGACGTAGGCTGGCATGTTGAAATTGACCCGGTCACTAGAAATATCTTGCAATATGGAACAGGAAAAGCCCAAAAGCTTTGGGCTATGGGAAGAATGAGCCATGAAA
>JBDNDT010000472.1:0-2527 GCA_046718985.1 Cytophagales bacterium | reverse complement strand
CACTCTTAAATCCTAACCGCTTCCCCAAGTGCCTCAATTTCAGCATCGGTTCAAATCTCACCGCCTCCAAAAACACTCTCGCCCGCGCCCAATCCAGCAAGTCGCTCGGCGGATGACCAAACGCGTCCTGGCAACACTTCCAGAGCTTATCAGGATTGCTTTGCAACTCGTCGCACAACCGTTTTAATGTGAAGTCGGAGCGCGTGGCGTTTGTCAGAAAGAGGCGAATCAGTTGCGCACACGCTTCGGGATTATCTTGTGGGTTTAGCATCGTCTCGGACGGTTTTATTGTTTTAGGCTTCGGTGATTTTGGCGATTGCTTTGAAGTTAATGAATCGGGTTATATGTTGCAACCCGATTCCCGCTCACGCCTCTTTTTCCGCCTCCGCCCGATAGACCGCCCACGACAGCCCCATCAACACGCCATTTCTTATCACGCTCCACCACGAGAGTGGCTCTTCCCACAACGCCCCGAAACACCCGCAGGTCTTTAATTCAGGGCTTGGATATAAAATGTTTACAATCAATACAGCACTAAACATACAGAGCAGACCCATGAGAAATACAGCCGCTGTTTTCGCTTTGTAATCAAGAATGAGCATTAGTCCTATCAATAGTTCACTTGCTAATATGCTCCAAGCCATAGATAAGGAAAATGCAAAAATAAACTTGTAGATTGTTTGCCTTTCAAAGAAGTAATTTTCCGTAAATCCAATAACAGGTAGTAGGAGTGTTTTTATTTCCTGCTCAAATCCCTTAACATTTAATCCTTTTCCAGCAAAAGATATTAAAATAACCAAACCCAAAACAGTGCGAATAGTGATTTTACTTACCGCTGAGTAAGATAAACTCATTTTTGATTTTTTTAAACCATTCATCTTGTTCGTTAATATTTACATGTGATCCATCATTTGAAAGAACTCTGCCTGTTGAATCAGTAAGTATTTTTAGGGGTAATTCATTTTGCTCTAATTCTTTTTGAATTTGCTCTATGTAACCTGATGTGTCATAGTATACTGGGAAATTTAACTCTAAATTGCTAATCCATACATCACTTTCAGTTGTTTGTTTCTCTTTCAATACGCCAAAAACATTCACATTTTTTATTGTTGATATTTCATTCCATATTCTCCTTTCATACATACACGCAGGGCAGGATTTGAGAGAAATCATTATGATTAATGTTAAAGGCTTACTCTTAATTATTTCTTGAACATTAACCAGCGTTCCTTCTTGATTTAAGACGGTCCAAAATTTTTGATTACTTAACTGATTTTCAGCTCTTAAAGATTTTTTCTCATCGGTGCTTTTATAGTAATTGTATAACATCATAGAATTTGAAATAAATAATATCAGGATAATCAATAAATATTTCTTTTCAGAATCTTTCATGCTTTTACTTTTTTTCTTTTATTGAAAACTTAAAGTAGCCAATTTCCAATGCAGTTCCATTCTCATATTCGTTTTCAGAAAGTATAAATACAAAATTTTCTTTATTCATGCACACCAGACGATACTTCGTTCTCAGCGAACCCGATACCTTCTTCTTGGACTTTAAATCAATAACATCAATGTAATATACCCTTTCTTTCTTACCCGACACACTTTCATGACATTCCGTTGATGTAATTAAATAATCCTTGTGTTTTACCATATTATCTATCTTACTATTTTTATAAAATGTCTCTTTTTGTTCGCTACTCGGCTTTTCCAAAAATTCAACTGCCTCCGCCTCACTCTTAAAACCCTCAAATTCTTTGAAATAATCCGGCTTTTCGCCAAATTTTTCCAACAATCTTCCCTCTAAATCAAAAACATATATCAGATACTCTTTATTAAGACAGACAAATATCTCTCCTTTCTCACTTACTAACCCAACAGGTAGAACAAGTGGGGTTCTCTTTTCTAATAAATTTTCAGAAGTTCTAAAGAATGAGCGAATAAACCGTCCATTTTTAACACTGTATATTTCTATGTTTTCATATAAAAATGGCGAAGGCGGTTGAAATTTTGGTCCAAATGATATCAGCAGAGAATCATAAATTGCCATTTTACTCGGAATCCAGTGATCAAGTCCAAAATAGAAGAAACTTTCATATTTTCCATTTTTGTTGTATTTTATTAACTTTCTACCATTATTATCGGAAACAAATATATTCCCTTTACTGTCCAAGCACAACCCAACAGGTTGTAAATACTCCCCGGGACCTTTTCCTTCCCGTCCAATGTTCATCAATTTTCTACCACTACTATCAAAAACCACGACCTTTTTTGAGCTAATATCCACAATAATTATCTCTCCCTTTTCAGAACAGGCAAATTCTCCAAACACTCCTGATAGCCCATTATCTTGGTGAATTATAATCCGCTTTTTTTCCTGAAAAACGTTATCAAACTGTTCAACCTTTTGCGCAAAACATTTGATAGTTGTAAGAAGAATATACACTGATATAGTACCTATCAGTAAAAGTCTTTTTTTCATTGATATTTTCTCCATTAAAATTAGCGAGTCTTGGTATAGCCTTAA
>JBDNDT010000471.1:0-2528 GCA_046718985.1 Cytophagales bacterium | reverse complement strand
TAAACGCATAATTAGCTTTAGCACCAATGTGATAAAATGGACCATTTCCGAATAGGTTTGATAATGAATAATTGTAGTTCACAGGAGCATCAATGACCTCATAACCAATATGAGTACCGAACTGACCAGCAGTGAAAGATAATTTCTCAGTAGCTTTATAAGTCCAATAGGCCTGTTTAATTGACATTGCTGTTGAGGAATTTGTGCTTTGACCTGAAGCATTTAAACTAGTGAAGTTTCCAAAGTTCCCCATGTCAGCATTTGGACCAAAAGTTAAATCAAGAACGATTTCTGATTTGTCTGTAGAATAAGTAAACTTTGTTTGAGCTAAACCCAACTGGAATTGTCCTTCTTTTTGGTCAAAAATCCTTTCGTAACCAGAATTGCCAGCATTTCCACCACTCAATGGATTGTTCAGATTTTTAAAATAATAGGAATCTGTGTATCCTGAAATGGTCAACTTTCCGGAAGAAGTTGAATCTTCTGTTTTGTTTCCCTTCGCCTCAGAAATCAAGGGCATTGCGCCAATAGCTAAAAAAACTGAAGTTCTAATTAAAATTTTCATAATATTAATAAGTTTAAGTTAATAGAATTTGTGAATCAAAATGAGTATTATTACTTATTATAATACTATCATATTTGAAACATATGGCAAATATAAATATCAGTATTTAAAATTACAATATAATGATGAATATTTTAAATAATAATTTTCATTTATGTGTATAATTCAGTCAAGTAATATAAAATTTGATAGTAATTACTAAACCGTTTTATTGTAAATAAGTAGAATCTTTAATTTTAAGAAATGAGTAGTATTGAATTTATAACTAATATTGTTGATTTTAGTAATCTAATATCTATGTCTTTAACTTAAGATATGATTTAGTAAAATAATATTGATTTTAGGAGGACTCGTATAACTGTTGGCTCAATTGAATTAAGAACTTATAAGTGATTATCAATAAATAGATATCTCTTTAGTTTTTATAATATAGATAAAATATAGCATGTAGCATGATTGAAAGAGTATTTTTATAAAATTGTCCATAACTCAATATTACATAATCGGCATATGCAATATAATTATTGAGTATTGTGTCAACTACAAAAAAACCATTGCTGAAAAGCAATGGTTTCTTAAACACAATAGAAAAAAATATTTGATTAAAAATTGTAACCTACGGTTAGTTTAAAGAATGAAGAGTTTGAATAATTGGCTTTTACTTTTTCTTCATCACTTCTTAAATCTCCACAAGCAGTGAATCTTGTGAAAGCTTTTCCTTTTGGATCAGACAATTGAAGGTAAGGCCCTACAACCATGTAGAAATCATATGCTGTTGGTCTATTGGCAGCTTCATCAATATCACCCAAGAATCTCAAATGTTCGAAATGTAAGCCGAATGATAAAAATTTAGTAGCTTTGAAACCGCCGTTAATCCACCAGTGCAGATAATTGTTAGTAAATTCGCTTTCGTGTTTGAATCCTTTATAATATCCCAAATAGAATTCACCTTCAGTTTTGTCAGTGCTTTCTCTAACTGTCAAGTTTGGTACAATACCGTCAGCAACAACTGATGATTGAGAAGCGCCAGCAGATGAAAAACTGTTTGAAAGCAATGAACCATTCAAAATACCAATTTGGGGATTGATACTTAAAGCCTCAATAGGCTTAATGTTAACACCTAGACCAAATTCAGTCCAGTTGCCCCAGCCACCACCAACGCCACCTGACCACAAAATGCCATATGTCGTGAAGTCAATTTTGTCTGAGATAGAGTAAGAACCTCCAAACGATGGATAAAATCCAAAGAAGGCATCAGAGTTTAAATTAACACTAAAGTTCATTGGTTTTTCCTCACCTTCTGATTGAGCAGTTGCGAAAAATGATGAAACACCGAAAAATCCAACTAGTAATAGTTTTTTCATGTTCAATAATTGACCAGAGTTAATAGTTTTAATCATAATTTTAACGTTTAAGATTGAAAATATAATTAGATGATGCAAACCTAAGTAATTTATTCATAATGAGGTTTTTTTAGGCTATTGAAAATATAAATATGACTTAAATGTTCAGAAAAATATTGTTTTGATAAAAATTTAGATATGAATAATATACATAACTAAAAAACGAGTAAAAATACTCAATTATATTTATAATACATTGAAAATAAAATGTATATGAATTTTATTTAAATTTTGTTATTTTTGGAAAAAATAGCAAATCTGTACGAAGACTAATACTATTTAAAAAAATCATATCTTAGAAATGTGCAATTAAAATTTATTTCATAATTTTAGAATTATGTTGCGTTTTCTGTTTTATGCATGGTTTCTTGGGTTGTTTTTTTCTGTTTTGAGTGGATACTCACAAGCAGTTAATCTAAGAATTAAGAAAATAATAGATGGAGATACTTATTATGGAGAAGATAGCTTGAAAAATCAGTATAAAATAAGATTAAAAGAGGTTGATTGCCCTGAAAAGAATCAAAAATATGGTATAAATGCTAAGGAATATGTAGAAAAAA
>JBDNDT010000470.1:0-2533 GCA_046718985.1 Cytophagales bacterium | reverse complement strand
AAGCACTGTAGTCCAATGGCTTAATCATTCTGAAAGGTAAACGGCTGAAGGTATTGTTTACTGTTTTTTCATATGCCCATGCCTCATATTCATGTGTATCAAAGCCAACATTTATTGAGGAATTATAAGTCCAAGGGATTATTCTTGCAGACTGTGAATAAACCGTTAAAACAACTAAAAATATAAAATTGAATAGGTTAAGTTTTTTGGACATAGCTGAAATTTTTAAACTTTCTAATCTTTTTTTGCACTTTTTTAAGAGCTTGTTGCTTATTTTAATTTTTACGTTACAAAAATATATCTATTATTTGTGATTATCATGCTGATTTACAATAAATTTATCCACAAATTAAAAAAATATAGGAGCATCTACGATAAATCCAATTTTGATTATTTTAATGACAATGCTAAATCATAATCTAAACGAACTAATTAAGTTTTGACTTAGAATTTAAACCGATAACTGTCAGTAAATTTAAAAAAGAGTTTATTGATAAGAAACTAACGAATATCGATAGTAATGCATAGATTTTAAGCAGTTTAGAGAAAATACGATTTTTAAAATCTTAAAATAATGATTTAATCAATAAGAAAATTGGTATTATTTTAACCTTAAAAAAGATTAAGTCCTATTGAGTTGTTTTAAAAAAACAGTTTACTTGAACAAAAGGAAGTAAAACAAAAATTACTGTTAATTTAAAAAGTTCATGATTAAATCTTAAGTTTTGAAATAAATTGATTTTATGTTCATTTTTTTTGCTTTCAATAACACTTCAATATGGTCAGTTTGTGTTTAAAAACCAACCACTTGTTAATCTGTTTTATAGAATGCTCTAAATAGATAAAATTTAGCTAAATTGCAGAAGGTAACAAAACCATAAAAGCACAAATCTTCATGTTGGAGACAGAAAGCAATACAAACCTTGAAAGAAGTATAATCCTAAGAGTGGTTATAGGTACGTTATTGGCTATTTCTCTCTATATCTTCACAGCGACTTTTATCAAATATGATCTTGAAGTCATTATCCAATCGTCGATTTCAATTGGTGTTTTTGGAGTTTTTGGTTGGGTTGTCTATAAATCAAAAAATTTTGAGAGGTGTAAAAATGTATTTCTATGCGTTTGCATACTTTCCAATTTTGCCAGTTTCTATTTTTTAGGCGGACTTTTCGGAATAGTTGCTTTGGACATTGTAAACACATTTTTGATGATTTGTTTTCTGAGTGAAATATCAAAAAGAGCTTATTTCTTATTTTTCCAAATCTTATTAGTCGTGACCTGTGGGGTGATTCAAATGACAGATTTACTGCCTATTGTGGACAATTCTGAGGGATATCCGAATTGGGTAAATTTATCGCATATTTTGGTGAGGATAGGTTTGTCTGTGAATTTAGGTTTGACTTTGAAAAATGCTTATCACTCTCAATATATTTCATCTAAAGATTTGGTTTCGAAAGTGAACCAGTTAAATGATGATTTAGCAGAGCAAAAAGAAGATTTGCTTTCAGCTCAAGAACAATTAACTTCGAACAATAACAATCTTGAAAACATGGTTTTGGAGAGAACCAAAACTCTAGAGCAACAAAATGAGATGTTACTGACTTATGCTTATATTAATAGTCATGTGTTTAGAGCGCCGATTTGTAGAATTAAAGGACTTAAACAACTTATTGAGATGACAGATCAGGCAAACCAAAAAGATTTATATTTGAAATTGATTGCTGATGAAATTGCTTCAATGGACAGTGTTGTGAGTGAAATTGCACTGATGCTTAATGATTCGAATCCTGAGTTTTTAGATGAATTGAAAAACAAAGCCAAAAAAATCGGATATCAATCGAACAGTTGATAAACTAATACTGTTTTATTAATGTTCTTACTTATTAAATAATTTACTTTTGAAAAAGGATTCAGGAAAACCCGGAGATATTTTTGACAAAAAAATCATCAAACAATTGTGGTTCTATCTTAAACCATATAGAAAAGATTTTTATTTATTGATTTTGATGACCGTTATTTTGGCGGTGCTCGGTCCTATTAGACCAAAATTGGTTCAGACTACCATTGATGATTATGTCTCCGTTGGAAATGTGAATGGTATGTTAATTTTGGTTGCTATCATCATTTTAACCATTGTTTTTCAAGCAGTTTTGGAATATTTCCACAGTTTCAAAGCAGGTTTCATAGGTCAAAATGTAGTAAAAGACTTGAGGGTGAAACTATACAATCACATGATGAAATTCAAGGTGAGTTTTTTTGACCAAACACCCGTTGGCAGATTAATTACTAGAAATGTTTCAGATTTAGAAACCATTGCAGATATCTTTAGCGAAGGTGTTGCTGCAATAGCTGGTGATTTGTTGCAAATCATTGCCATTATGGCTTTGATGTTTTATACCGATTGGAAGCTCACTTTAGTGAGTTTAAGTTTAATACCTTTTTTGTTTTTAGCAACTTATGTTTTTAAAGAAAAAATCAAGGGATCGTTCAATGAAACCAGATTGGCAGTTTCAAACTTGAATACATTTGTTCA
>JBDNDT010000047.1:0-10370 GCA_046718985.1 Cytophagales bacterium | reverse complement strand
GTTCTTCAGTGGCATCATGCAAACAGCTTTAGGTCTTTTTGGCAAAATTGCTAAAAGCAGAAAACCAACGAAAGGGGTTAAAAACAATGAAATCCAAAAAAATAACCATTTACCTAAAACACTTGTATGTCCTAAGGGAGCAATTACAAACAAGAAACCTATATATAAAAAGGGTAATATTTCCATCTTCTTTACTGTTTGTCAAAATAAGAAACTGCCATTTTTACTATTTATCAATCATAGATTCCTCAAAAATTTTCATCAATCTTTGTCCGAAATCGTCAATAATATCTCCGTAAAAGCAAACATAGGAGTAAGTATCATCTGTTTAAAACCCATTCAAGCATTACTGAAAATATCTAGTAGTACATTTATACTAAGCTAGTTAAATAAATTTGAATATCAAACTTCTTTCAGTGACCTTTTTGTTTTTTTTTGTATTTGTTTCTTGAAATCTCTTTTTGCCTAGTACATTTAAACCTGAAATCTATCACCTCTGAAGTGATGGAATGTTTAGTTTTTCTTGCAGTCACTCTTTTTCGCCAATTTAACCAAGATGACTTTTTTAAATTCAGCCTCATCAGTTCAACAACTTCATCTTCACTCAATCCAAATTGGATTTTTATTGCATCGAATGGCGTTCGATCTTCCCAAGCCATTTCGATAATTCTGTTTATGTCATCTTCTTGCAGAATTTTCATAGTATAATAACAAATAATACAATCCAATTGTTAGATTTTTTATTAATTAAAAAGCTATTTAAGTCTTATTGAAGAACGAGTTAGGGATTAACTTTAGATTTAAATTTTCATGATTTTCAAGGACAATCAAAAATTGAAATCAAATATGTAGAATATCAAAAAACACTGAATTTTTGCCTATTGATAACATAAATGCTTACATGCATGTTTTTGTTTTCAGATTGGTATAAAAATTGATAATTTTGGATTCAGAAATATTAAACCGAATGGCAAAACTTGCAAGGATATGTTTTTTCTTACTTACTTCGATTGTTCTGGCAAACCCTTGCGATTCTATCGGAATTGAAAAGAAAAACGGCAAGACTTTTGTGTTGCACAAAGTGGAACAAGGTCAAACTCTATATTCACTTTCAAGAAAATATAACGTTAAACCAGATGAAATCTCAGCAGAAAACCCCGAAACTTCAAATGGAATCAAAATTGGAATGGTGTTGAAAATTCCTCGCAGCAATAATTCTTCAATTGCCGAGGTCAAAACTTCTTATCCTACTCAATCTCAAACAAAATCAGAATCAAGTCCGAAAACAGAAGCAACGTATCATATTGTTGAAAAAGGGCAAGGTCTTTATAGTATTTCGAAATTATATAATGTCACTGTTGATCAAATCAAAGAATGGAACAATTTGCCTGACAACGCTGTGAAATTGGGAATGAAACTCTTGGTGAGTGACCCTGATACCAAAAAGGAAGTAGTTCAGCATGTCCATAAAGTAAAAACAGTTGAAGGTCAATATTATGCTTCAAGTAATAATTTGATTGACACTTTAACCGTCAAGTCTTTCAGAAAAAAGGAAGGTCCAAATACAAAAATCACTGAATTTGGTGTTGCAGAAACCACCGACATGGGATTAAACATTAATCAATATGAAGCCTTACACAAAACTGCGCCAAAAGGAACATTCTTAACTGTGTTGAATTTGGCTAACAACGAGAAAGTGTTTGTGAGGGTGGTCGGTAAAATGCCCGAAGAGCATGATTCTAAAACTGTATTGATGTTTAGCCCTAAAGCTCAGAAACGACTGTACAGTTCATCTTCAAAAACAGCCGTTGAAGTGACTTATGTAGTCGAAGAACAATAAACACCTATTCGAGGAAAAATTTAGATTTTATTCAAAACCCAATTTTATCAAAAAAAACAAACTTTAACATTTTCAAATCAACCATTGAATTTCTTTGGTTTTGAAACAAACCATCTTGTTTTCCACTTCCAGACACAGCTCTGCTGCTTCATTCACACCAATTACCACACCTTCAAAGACATGTCCATCTTTTTTAAAAAGTCTTTTTTCGCCATATCCCAATAAGTTTTTTGTATAAACTTCTTTCAGAACATCCATTCCGGATCCAAAAAAATCAACCAACTTCATTTCTAAACTCTTTTTAAGCTTGAATGCTGTATCTAAAAGATTGTATTTTTTTTTGCTGACCAAAAAAAGTGAACAGGCTTCAATTCCTTCAAAAACAGATTGATTTACATTCAACCCTATTCCAATCAAAAAACCTGATTCATCTTTAACAATTAACTTTTCAATTAATATTCCACAAATTTTTTTATGCTTTAACCCATCAAAAACCAACAAATCATTAGGCCATTTAATCACAATATTTTCAAAACCAATTATTTCAGCAATCATATCTCTAACGGCCAAAGAAACAATCATTGAAAGGTGTTTTTCAACTTTTGATTCAGTCAAAAGCGAAAATGAAATGGTTAAATTTTCATCTTTGTTTGTGAGCCATTTGGTGCCTTGCATTCCTATTCCTTGGGTTTGATGAGTGGTCATCAAAACAGTTCCCCATTTCACTTTTTCTGTTTTTAACCACCATTTCAAGCACTCATGTGTTGATTCGCATGTGGGCAAGACACTTAATTCAGAATTGAAAAAAAACATTAGGTCATCAATGTTTAAACACGCTCAAGAAAAATTCTTTTGCTTGAAATGCAAACAAACAAATCAATAAACCCCAAATGACAGCACTCACAGCCATAGAAAATACGATTTTTTTAGAATCTACCTTGAATCCGATAGCCATCAAAGTTCCGCCAATTGGTGTTAATAGAGGAGGTGTTAAGAATGAAATTCCCCAAATCCCGAACAGTCGCCACACCCTAACTACAATTCTTGAATATTTACTGAACGTATTCTTTTTTTTCATCTTAAAACGAGAAAATACATAACCACCGCCATAAGTGATGAGTACAACACTGGTCATCATTCCAATAACCATTGAAACAAAGGTTTCAAAAAAACTAAGATTTGCAGCCAATCCGGCTGCAGCACCTAAGAAAAACTTGAACATTGAAACCAAAACCACCGAAAAATAAAACCCAAATCTTAACATCTCAAAACCAACTAAATATCATTAGCATTTTCATAAACATTTAATTTTCTTTTTTTTGTTTTTGGGCAAACCGCCTTATGGGCGGCCGGGCTATCGCGGCTCGCTCTTTTTTGTTCCGTAAACTACACAAAAAAGGAGCTCAAACAAACCGCTTCATCCCTTTTGCATTGAACACCATCTCTCATTTTTAGAAAAAGAATCAATTGAACATCAATTTTTGTTAAACTTACAAATTCAGCATGAAATATTTAGATATTGGCTTTGTTTCAGGCTAAATAATTCATTCCTTATTCACAGTTTGAATTGTTCTCTCCTGCCAAATAAAAGATTGCAAAAGACTAAAATAATCAACGATTTAGCAATTCTGAACAGAATATTTCAATTTTAATTGACTAAAACCTTCTAAATTTCAAAATTGTTTGCCTGATTTGATTATTTGTGTTATCATTATGAAAATTTATAACCATGAGAATCCTAAATTCTGAAATAGCAAAACAATGGGAGGCTTACACAATTGAAAAAGAACAAATCACCGTTTTAGATTTGATGCATCGTGCTTGCGAAGCATTTGTTGAAAGGTTTATTGATTTTTTCACACCCGATCATGGCATCGTAAAGATTTTTTCAGGCTTAGGTAATAACGGAGCAGATGGTGTTTTGATTGCGAGGCTTTTGAGTGAAAAAATGTATTCAGTTGAATTATATGTGATAAGATATACCGATGAAACTTCAAAGGAGTTTGACTCTCAAATTGCTGAATACGAAAAATTACATCCCGTATATTCCATCACATCAGAATATATTGAGTTGAATATCGAAGCCGGTGACATTGTCATTGATGCTCTTTTTGGCACTGGTTTGAATCGCCCATTACCTGATTTGTGTAATTCAGTGATTCGCAACTTCAACAGCAGTGGTGCTTTGATTGTCTCTGTTGACATGCCAAGCGGATTAAAGACTGATGACTTTTCAGCAAATTCTGAAATTGTGAACGCTGACTTTACTTTTACTTTCCAAGCACCAAAACTTTCAGCATTCTTGCCCAGCACAGGAAGATATTATGGCGAGTTGCATGTGATTGATATTGGATTGCTTGAAGAGTTTTGGGATGAACAAATGATAGACACTCCACTCACCATTCAAGGTGATGAAATATCATTGATGCTTAAACCAAGGCAAACTTTTTCTCACAAAGGAACATATGGACATGTCTTAGTTGCTTCAGGAAGTCAAGGTTTTGCAGGAGCAGCAATTTTGACCACAAAAGCAGCTTTGGTTTCAGGGGCGGGATTGGTTACTTCTTTTGTTCCTAAAAACTTTGCCGGTTTCATCCATAATTCTGTTCCTGAAGCACTTGTGTTGGAAGATGATCATGAAAAAAGACTCACTGAGTTTCCAAGAATTGAGAAATATAGCTCAATTGCTCTTGGTCCGGGAATCGGTACACATGAGGAAACCGCAAAATTGGTCTATAAATTCTTGAAAAAATCTCATCAAACTTTGGTGATTGATGCTGACGCAATCAATATTTTGGCTGAACACAAAGATTGGCTTGAATTGATTCCGACAAACAGCATTTTTACACCCCATCCGAAAGAATTGGAAAGGCTACTCGGGAGAAGTGAGAATGAATTTGAAAGACTAAACTTGATGAAACATTTCACCAAAACTTATCAGTGTTATTGTTTAGTGAAAGGTGCTTACACTTGTGTTTGTTGCCCTGATGGAGAGGTTTATTTCAACACCACAGGAAATGCAGCCATGGCAAAGGGTGGCTCGGGAGATGTGTTAACAGGTGTTATCGCAGGTTTGTTAGCTCAAGGTTATCATCCAAAACAAGCTGTTTTAATTGCTGTATATTGGCATGGTCTTGCAGGTGACATCGCAGCAGAATTCAAGTCTGAGCAATCTGTTTTAGCAACAGACATCATAAATTGCATGGGCACTGCATATAAAAGAATGTTTGAAGAGTGAGCATTAATGTCTCACTCTCTAATGCCTTATTTAAGCATTTGGCTTTCTAAACATCACTTTGCCTTCATTGAACTCTTCAATGGCAATCAAAGTAGGTTTAGGCATTCTTTCATAATATTTCGAAATCTCAATTTGTTCTCTGTTTTCGAATATTTCCTCCAAATTATCAACAGATGAAGCGAATTCTGAAAGTTTTGCACTCAATTCTTCTTTGATTTTGTTTGAAACTTGTCTGCTTCTTTTGGCAATGATGCTTATAGACTCATAAATATTGTCAGTACCTGCCTCAAGTTTGTCTAAGTCTCTGGTAATGATTGAAGTGGTGACTTGCTGAGTTTGTACTTTCTTTGCCATGTTTTTAATTAATTGTTTTGAGATAATTTAATGATTTGGTTATTGCTGTTTGTGTAAGTATATTCTAATGATCTTACAAACTTGCTTTCCGGAAATTTGTCAACAAACTCCTGATACATTTCCACAGAGGCTTTGTATCTTTCCAACTTCCGATATTCAACACTGATCTTTGCCAAGTTATATTGTGAAAGCACTTTGTAATAAGTTGCTTCTTCAACCTTTGGAGAGTCAGGAAAATCCCTTGAAAAAGACTTGAAAGCCACAACAGATGCCTTGAAATCACCTAACTTGAAATAAAGCTTAGCGTTTTCAAATGCTTTGGTTTCAAGTTTTCTTCTGCATTTGTCAATCATTTGGTTGCACTCATCAATGTATTTTGAACTTGAGAATCTGTTCACGAATAATTGAATTGATTCAATGGCTTCTGATGTGTTGGTTTGGTCTAAAGAATAGTCGGGTGAATCAAGATACAAAGACTTGCAGTGCATAAACAACGCTTCTTCGGCACGATCAGTTCTTGGATATAAATCAAAAAACTTTCTGAAATGATAGGCGCTGAGACTCAATTGACCTTGATAAAATTGAGTGTAAGCATAATAAAACATCGCATCTTCTGCTTGTTTTGAACCTCTCAACAAAGGAATCAGCTCTTCAAATAGAACACCTGCTCTGTAATAGTCACCTTTTTTGTAAAATTCCTCTGCTGTTGCATATTTAAATTCAACGTTTTCGCTTTTTTGAGCTTTGTTGAATTTGCTACAAGAGATGCTGAGTATTCCTAAAATGAGAAGTATTGAGATTCTTAATGACATAATTATGCAAAATTAAACAAAATCAAATAGGCTCTGAAACTTTTTTTCAATTTCAAGAAAAAAAAATACCAAAACTTGCTTGATTGATTAAACAATTCCGGTTTTAGAAACTGGTCATTAATCAAAATACTTTCATGGCATGCTTGTGATGATTTAAACAAAGATTTAATGAAGAGTTTAAAAAACCTCTGAATCACTTTCTTTTTAATACTTTTTGAACAGCTATCACCACATCATCTGCTGTGAGTTTGTATTTTTTCATCAATTGATCCGGAGTGCCACTTTCTCCAAAAGTATCATTGACGGCAACCATTTCAACAGGAGCAGGATTCTTTCTTGCCAACAAACCGGCAATGCTTTCGCCCAAGCCTCCTAAAAAATTATGCTCTTCTGCTGTTACCACTGCTTTTGTTTTTCCTACAGATTTTAACACTGATTCTTCATCTAATGGTTTGATGGTGTGAATGTTGATTAACTCCACTGAAACACCCATGTCTGCAAGTTTTTCTACAGCCAAAATGGACTCCCACACCAAATGTCCTGTGGCGATGATGGTGACATCACTACCTTCATAAAGCTGTAAAGCTTTTCCTATTTCGAATTTTTGATCAGGAGCAGTGAAATTGGGAACTGTGGGTCTTCCAAATCTGAGATAAACCGGTCCTTCATAAGCTGCTGCGGCAATAGTAGCTGCTTTTGTTTGGTTAAAATCGCAGGGGTTCAAGACCACCATCCCGGGCAACATTTTCATCAAACCGATATCTTCTAAGATTTGATGTGTTGCTCCATCTTCCCCTAAAGTTAAACCTGCATGAGAGGCAGCAATTTTTACATTTTTATTTGAATATGCAATTGATTGTCTGATTTGGTCATAAACCCTTCCGGTTGAAAAGTTTGCAAATGTTCCGGTGAAAGGTATTTTTCCGGCTGTTGCCATTCCTGCTGCAAGCCCAATCATGTTGGCTTCTGCAATTCCTACTTGAAAAAATCTATCAGGAAAATCCTTTAGGAAAGCATCCATTTTTAAAGAACCGGTGAGGTCAGCACAGAGCGCAACCACATCTTTGTTTGTTTTTCCTAATTCATGCAAGCCGGCACCGAAGCCTGATCTTGTGTCTAATTTTTCTGTGAAAGTATATTTTTTCATTTGTAGCATTTGCAAAATCCTCGCAAAAATATGGATTTATTAACCAATTAAAATCGTTTTTTCAAAATTGATTGCTCAACAAAATTCAAAATTAGGTTTGAACCTCACAAGCAAAAGGGATTGAAGGGTTTGTTTGAGCTCCTTTTTTGAGGAGCGCAGCGGAACAAAAAAGAGCGAGCCCGAAAGCCCGGCCGCCCTTAGGCGGTTTGCCCCAAAAAAATAAAAATAATTCAACTCTTTTGAATTATATTGCCAATCGGCTAGTGAAAATGATTTTTTTACTACTTTTGGACTTAGAATTTTGAGCATGCAAAGAAGAAATATCATCAATTCTCCTCACCTTCACATCATAGTGAACAGACTATGTAGGCAGTTGATTGAAAATCATGGAGAATTTGAGAATACGGTTTTGATTGGAATGCAGCCTAGGGGTGTGTTCTTGGCAAAAAAGATTCAAAAACTTTTGCACGACATTTTATTGAAGAAAGTTCCTTTGGGTATCTTAGATACCACCTTCTATCGTGATGATTTCAAAAGAAGAGAACTTCAAAAACCTTACTCGATGGATATTCCATTTTCTGTGGAAGGGAAAAAAGTGATTTTGATTGATGATGTGCTCTATACCGGAAGAACGGTGAGGGCGGCTATGGATGCTTTGATTGATTTCGGAAGGCCTTCATGTGTTGAACTGATGGTGTTGATAGACAGGATTTACAGCAGGGAATTACCTGTTGAGGCACACTATATCGGGAAAAAAGTTAATTCTTTACACTCTGAAAAAGTCTGGGTTGAACTTTCGGAAAATGACTTCGACTCTGACAATGTTTGGTTGATTGAAAAGACACCTAAAACTTAACATGCAAAAACAATTAAGCACCCCACATCTTCTTGGAATCAAAGATTTGACCACAGATGACATTCACCTGATTTTTGAAACTGCTGACAATTTCAAAGAAGTCATCAACAGACCAATTAAAAAAGTTCCTTCTTTGAGAGATGTGACCATAGCAAATGTTTTCTTTGAAAACTCCACTAGGACTCGACTTTCATTTGAATTGGCTCAAAAAAGGCTGATGGCTGATGTGATTAACTTTTCATCTTCCTCAAGTTCGGTGAAAAAAGGGGAAACATTGTTAGACACGGTGAATAATATTTTGGCAATGAAAGTTGATATGGTTGTGATGCGTCATTCAAGCGTAGGTGCTCCTCATTTTTTGGCCAAAAATGTGAAAGCTGTTGTGGTGAATGCCGGTGATGGCACACACGAACATCCCACGCAAGCGCTTTTAGACACCTTTTCAATTAGAGAAAAATTGGGTGAAGTCGCCGGAAAAAAAGTGTGCATATTTGGCGATATTCTTCATTCTCGTGTTGCTTTGTCTAATTTTTTTGCTTTGCAAAAGTTGGGAGCTGAAGTGATGGTTTGCGGTCCTTCAACATTGATTCCTAAATATGTTAATCATTTGGGAGTGAAGGTGGAACATGATGTTAGAAAAGCATTGAAATGGTGTGATGTTGCTAATGTGTTGAGGATACAATTGGAAAGACAACAACTGAAATATTTCCCCTCATTGAGAGAATATTCTCAATATTTTGGTATCAATAAATCACTTTTGGATGGTTTAGACAAAGAAATAGTCATCATGCATCCCGGACCAATCAATAGAGGTATTGAAATCACTAGCGATGTGGCTGATTCAGGACACTCCATTATATTAAATCAAGTTGAAAATGGTGTAGCGGTGAGGATGGCAGTGATTTATTTGCTTGCCGGAAGAGTTGAAAATAATTGATTTAAAGAAGATTGTGTCATTAGAAATTCACCCATTTTCTTTAAAAATTCAAGATTGGTATCTTAAGCTCAAGAGAGATCTTCCATGGCGAGAAACTAAAGACCCCTATAAAATCTGGCTTTCTGAAATCATTTTGCAACAAACTAGGGTTGCACAAGGATTGCCTTATTACATGAATTTTGTTGAGAATTATCCTGATGTTATCAGCCTTTCAAAAGCCCCTGTTGAAGAAGTGATGAGACTGTGGCAAGGTTTGGGATATTATTCGCGTTGCAGAAACATGCATGAAACAGCCAAAATAATTGTTGAAAAATATGATGCTCAATTTCCCAATCAGTTCTCTGAGTTAATCAAACTCAAAGGGATTGGAGATTACACAGCTGCTGCGATTTCTTCCTTTTCAAGCCAAGAAGCGGTTGCGGTTTTAGACGGAAATGTTTATAGGGTGCTTTCAAGATATTTTGGTATTCTGGACGATGTTTCTTCGACGAAAACTAAAAAAGTCTTTTTAGAGATTGCAAGTCAAGTATTAGATATTTCTAAACCCGATTTGCACAATCAAGCTATTATGGAATTTGGGGCAATTCAATGCACACCAAAAAGGTCTAAATGTAAAACTTGTCCTTTGATTGAAACTTGTTATGCTTTCAATCACAACATGGTGGATAAACTACCTGTTAAATTGAAAAAAACTCGTCTAAGAGAAATGAATTTGTTTTATGCAGTGTTGATTGAAAATAATAGAATATTAATGAAAGAAAGAACCGGGGAAAAGAATAATATTTGGAAAGGTTTATTTGATTTTCCGGAAATTTCAAAAGAACAATTTGATCATTACGTTAAATTAAATCCCAAATTAAAAACTGTTACTTATCAACATCAACTCACACACAGAAAGTTGAACTTGAATTTTATGGTTTCGCCAGTCCATTTATCAGATTTGAACTTAGTTGAAGGTAAGTTTTATGATTTTAGTGAAGTTGAAAATCTTCCTAAGCCAATTGTGATTGATCGTTTCATCAAAGAGTTGAATAAAGATAAGATATTTTGAAATGTATCAATTGTTACTGTCTGTTGAATTTACAAACTATAATTTTGCTACATAAACTTTAAAAAAATGCTCAAGATGTTAGCTTCATTATTTCAAAAGAACAGCACTAATTGGAATGAATTAAAGAACCAAAAA
>JBDNDT010000469.1:0-2538 GCA_046718985.1 Cytophagales bacterium | reverse complement strand
CAAAAGCTCAAAAAATGAAGAAAATTAATTGCCTTACTAGATGATAATCAGCGTATAAACTTTATTTTTGGGCTTAAATGCGTTTGCCCTAGTCCTGAAATATCTTTTGTTCTTTTCATTTTTACACATTTTTGTGTAAACCTATTTTAGGACAAGACACATATTGTTCATAGCTAAAATCAAACTTTGTGCTTCTATCAAAGTTCGCTTTGTTGAAATTTTTGGGCTCTGAAATCACCAATGGCAAATACACATAAAACGCCAATTGCAACTCATCCACAAATACATTTTCATTTTGAACAAACCAAAAAAGCTGATTTTTCAAGTGCGCTATTCTCGTCAATTCCCAATTTGTTGATTAGAGTTGAAAAATCTTTTTGCCAATTTGCCGTTAATACTACTTTTTTTGAAGTTATTGGATGTTCAAAAACCAATTTCCAAGCGTGTAACATCATCACATTTGAATCAAAATGGTCTCTAAACATATTGTTTTGCTTGCATTCGCCATGTGTTCTGTCTCCAATAATATAATGCCTCAAATGAGCTAAATGTCTTCTGATTTGGTGCATCCTACCCGTGTGTGGCTTAGCCAAAATCAAGGAATAACGGCTAGTGGGATATCTGCTCACACTGATGGGCAACTCTAAAGAAAACAAATTAAAAAACTCAGTCTTGGCATCTTGAAATTTCCCATTTTCCTTGGCTAACGGTTTTTCAAGCAACACATATTCAGGAAAATATCCCCTCACCAAACAGTGGTAAAATTTCTCTAAATTCTTTTCGGCGAATATATTTTTCATCAAACTTTCCGTTTCGGTGTCAAGAGCAAAAACCAAGACTCCGGAAGTTTTTCGGTCAATCCGATGACAGGGATAAACATGACAGCCCATTTGGTCTCTCAGCGTCTGAACCGCAAAATTTTCGGTTTCTTCTGCAATCTTGGTTCTCTGCACCAGCAAACCATGAGGTTTGTTGATGGCCACAAGGTGCTTATCTTGATAAATGATTTCAAGCATAATCGTTGGTGTTCACTGTGCAAAGAAAATCAACAATCAGTAAACACCACAATATCCTTATGCCGGGTTATAACAATTTCAATGTTGACATTCCTCCGTCAACATGCAAAACCTGTCCGGTGATCCATTTTGATTTCGGTGTCAGCAAAAAATAAGCCATCTCAGCAATGTCATCAGCATCACCAATTTTTTGAAGCGGATGTCGTGCTGCTGAGGCTTGTTTTTTTTCATCATTAGCCAGAAACTTCGCTGCCAATGGAGTGTCAGTTATTGAGGGAGCTATCACGTTGACCCTGATTTTAGGAGCAAGTTCAGCCGCTAAAGAACGAGAAAGACCTTCCAATGAACCTTTTGAGGAAGCTACTAAACTGTGGAATGGCATTCCTGTTTGCACAGCAACAGTGCTAAACGTCAAAACAGATGCACTTTCTGACTTTTTGAGCTTGGGTATAATCTGTTGAAGACAATAATTAAATCCCCACACATTTAACAACATATCTTCGATAAAATCATCTTTTGAAAATTTGTTGAAGGGTTTCAAATTGATGCTTCCGGGGCAATATACAAATGCGTCTAGGCTTTCGGGTAAAAACTGAAAATCTTCCTGATTCAGCGTTTTAACGTCTTTTTCAATTTGGTTGATGTTGAGATCGGATTTTGTTCTCGAAACAGCATAAACTTCATCACCATTTTCAACACACTTTGCTGCAATCGAATGACCTATGCCTTTTGAGGCACCTACTACGAATATCTTCATGTTTTTTTTAATTTCTAACCATTGAAATTTTACAATGTTTAAATTGCAAGCAAAAAGATGATGCAAAGACAATTCGGACTCATTGGTTATCCACTTTCACATTCGTTCTCAAAAAAATATTTCACTGAAAAGTTCGAAAAAGAAGGTCTCAAAGGTTTTTCTTACGAGTTGTTCCCTATAGAACATGCAAGTTCAATGCCATCACTTTTTGATGAACACCCAAACCTTGAAGGCTTGAATGTGACAATTCCACACAAAGAAAAAGTGATTGATTTTTTAGATTCACTAGATTCATCAGCGATGAAAATTGGGGCAGTGAATGTAATCAAAAAAGTAAATAGTCAATTGATCGGTTACAACTCTGATTATTATGGATTTAAACATTCACTAGTTTCATTTTTAGGCGAAACAAAACCTGAAAAAGCCTTGATTCTAGGCACAGGTGGTGCTTCAAAAGCAGTGATGGTTGCTTTGAACGATTTAGGGATTGAAGCTCAAATGGTTTCTAGAACTGCCCAAAAAGACATGATTACTTATCAGGATTTGAAGACCATAGATTTTTCAGCATTTAAACTCATTGTGAATTGTAGTCCTTTAGGAACATTCCCCAAAATCGAGGAATGTCCTGAGATTCCTTATCACCGATTGGATGATACTTTCTTTTTATATGATTTGGTTTATAATCCCTCTCAAACCACTTTCATGAAAAAAGGAGAAGAACATGGTGCTAAGACCATCAATGGCTATGAAATGTTGGTTGGGCAA
>JBDNDT010000468.1:0-2551 GCA_046718985.1 Cytophagales bacterium | reverse complement strand
TTAGGTACAAAGAGGATTTGCCATTTCCTGTTTCTCATTTGCCAGAACCATTCACAAAATTCAGAAAATGGATTGAAAGTGATTGGTGTGTGAGAAACCTGGTTAAAAAACCTACGGTTGTTCCTTCACTTCCTGAAAATTTTAAATCAGAGTCAATTCCAACAATTTCTGAACTCTCAAGGCAAAAGCCAAAGACCAATTCTGATATCACCATTCATTTGAAAGGTGGTGAAAACAACGCTTGGAACAGGTTGAATCATTATTTTTGGAAGTCTAATAAACTAAGTGTTTACAAAGAGACCAGAAATGGGATGTTGGGTCTTGACTATTCTTCAAAACTTTCTCCTTGGTTGGCTTTTGGTTGTGTTTCACCAAGACAAGTCTATCATGAAATAGTTCGATTTGAACATGAAAGACAGAAAAATGACTCCACTTATTGGTTGATTTTTGAACTTCTTTGGCGTGATTATTTCAAGTGGCTTTCTTTGAAATATGGTCATAAAATGTTTGTGCCATCCGGATCACATGGAAGGGTTTTAGTGAATACAAAGCTCAATGAAAAGTTGTTTAGGAAGTGGGTAAGTGGTGAAACGGGTGTTGCCTTTGTTGATGCCAACATGATTGAACTCAAAAATTCTGGATTCATGAGCAATCGAGGAAGACAAAATGTTGCTTCCTTTTGGGTTAATGACCTAAAACAACCTTGGCTTGCAGGTGCGGCTTATTTTGAAAAAATGTTGATTGATTATGATCCGGCTTCAAATTATGGTAACTGGGCTTATATGGCAGGAGTAGGTGTTGACCCAAGACCAGACCGCTATTTCAACATAGACAAACAGGCTTCTGTTTATGACCCTGATGGGGAATATGTGAAAAAATGGTTGGGAGAATTTCAGCAGAGCAAAGAGCATTCAAAATGAAACAGCAGTCAGGTTTTTAAAAACCTGACTGCTGTTGTCTTGAAGACTTATCTATTCCTTATTATGAGATTCAAAGAACAACTTCCACGAAAGTTCCTTTTGACAAGGCAAAAAATTCAGGTTTGATTTGCGATCTTTGCTTCATGAAGCTGACATAATCTTTGTCAAAATTGGTTCTCAAAGTAGCTATCTCATCATAAACGCCAAGCATTCCCATGCATAGTTCTGCAATTTCTCTAATAGGGTTGTTGGGTTGTTGATTTGCCGTGATATAATCACACCATCCGTTTTTCACCAAAAAAGAATGAAACAGTGGACTTGATTCTCTTCTAATCATGAATCTCAAGCTGCAAATCTTTGCCATAGAAGCATCGTTGAAATCGTCAAAAATGCAGGCTGTTTCACCGGCAATGATGTTTAATTTGCTCATCATGTCTATGCAAGCATCCACCTTGTTGACCACTTTTTGATAAACCAAGTTGTAATTTTCTCTGTTGGCTAGTTTAACAGAGTTTTCATTTGCTTCACCGGTGATGATGACGATGCTCGGGATTTCTCCGGTGATTCTGTATAAAGAATACCTCAAAAGGTTGATTCCACTGATGTCCGGTTCAGAAAAAGTGCTTGGGCTTGAAAGTCCTTTATTTCCATTGTTGAATACTCCATCCCAATCAAAAACCAAAACCCTAAGTTTTTTAAGTTTTTCAATCATTTCTTCATGATTCAAGAAAAACAGGGCGCCTGATTGTTGAAAATGAGATGCAATCTCATAAGTGTCAGCCAAATTGTTGATTAAATTCATACTCGATTTGAAAAAGTGAGACGAACAAATATAACAGCCTCAACTTAATGGTCAAAAGTTTAAGGATATTTTATGCATTAGAAATTCTCATGAATATTTTGAAATTCAAAAATTGATTTGAATCAATCAAAGAAAGCGGAGTTTCTAATCCACAAAACGCATATGAAGTACAATTACTTTATATGCAAAAACTCAATAGCACCAACCAAATATGCCAAAGGAGCATTCCAATTGATGGCAATTTCATTTGTGGAATAGCTGCACCAATTGTCTTTGAATTTGTTGGCAGGATCTTGTTGCTCATAAGCACAACCACTTTCAGGGTTGTTTTCATTTTGAGGACCTCCGACCAACATTCCCGGCACAGGGTCAGTGACGTTATCAGCAGCTGAGGGACGGTGATGAGGATTCATTGCCGGAAATTTCCCAAATCCAGTTACAAAAGAATATCTTGTAGCATTTCTTCCCAAAATATAATCCAATGCAGAAATGGCAGCATTCAAGTAATCTTTGTCTTTGGTGATGTGATAAGCTTGAATCAAGATGATGCCTTCATTGGCAGCATTGGCGTTGCTTCCCCAAACAAAATCAAAAGTTGCACCTATAGGAACTCTGTATTGAGAGTTTTGAATGGCCTCTTTTTTGTAAGTGTCTGCTAGTTTTAACAACTTAGTTTTCAGAATGTTGGTGTCAACTTTGGAGGTAAGGTTTTTTCTGTTGTGTATCATTGAAATGTGTCCTAAAGTGCCCACATTTGCCCAACTTGGAAGAGAGTAAGCGTTGGCAATGGGAAATTTATTTAAGAAGCTGTCTTGCTTTGTTGTCACAT
>JBDNDT010000467.1:0-2568 GCA_046718985.1 Cytophagales bacterium | reverse complement strand
GAATTGCCAAAAGAAACCCTGATTATATCAAGCAGAAAATGAGAGAAGGCAAAGCAGTGATTGCTGTCAAAAAAGATGACAATCGTTTTGCAGGCTTTTGCTACATTGAAAGTTGGGGACATGATAAGTTTGTAGCCAATTCAGGATTGATTGTTGCACCTGAATTCAGAAAATTTGGTCTTGCCACTGCCATCAAAGAAAAGGCTTTTGAACTTTCGAGAAAAAAATTTCCAAAATCAAAGCTTTTTGGACTCACCACTAGTTTGGCCGTGATGAAAATCAACTCAGAGTTGGGCTATAAACCGGTTTCATTTTCTGAACTCACAGACGATGAAGATTTCTGGAAAGGATGTTCATCATGCGTGAATTATGACATTCTTACAAGAACAAACAAAAAACATTGCCTCTGCACAGGAATGCTTTATGACCCGGCTGAAAAACATGTGGAACAAAACAAGTGGGATTTCAAGAAAAATTTTGAAAAATTCCAAAAACTTCTCAACATCAAAGAGGGCATATTATTCAAATTATTTAGAAGATCGGTTGAAGAATCTAAAAAGGGTTAACAATAACTTAACACCTAAACTCCAAAAAATATATTTCATTTGTGTAAACTTATTTTGAGATGAAAAAGAAAGTAGTATTAGCCTTCAGCGGTGGACTAGACACAACTTATTGCGCCAAATATCTCTCCGAAGATTTAGGTTATGAACTCCACACAGTGATTGTGAACACAGGTGGTTTTTCTGATGAGGAGTTACAAGACATTGAAAAGAAAGCCATTGAGCTTGGAGTGGTGAAACATATTTGTGTGAACCAAATACCTACTTATTATAATGATTGCATCCGATATATGGTTTATGGTAACGTGTTAAAAAACAACACCTATCCACTTTCAGTGAGTGCAGAACGCATGTTCCAAGCCTTGGCAATTGCAGAATATGCAAAATCTGTCAACGCGGATGCCGTGGCACACGGAAGCACCGGAGCCGGAAATGACCAAGTTAGGTTTGATGTGGTGTTCCACATTTTGTTGCCCGGCGTTGAAATCATCACTCCCATACGTGACAATAAACTTTCAAGAGAGGCTGAAATAGAATATTTAAAAAATAAAGGTGTCGTAAGAGACTGGACAAAAGCAGCTTATTCCATCAATAAAGGAATTTGGGGTACCTCTGTGGGAGGAAAAGAAACACTCACCCCCCATCAATATCTTCCTGAAACTGCTTGGCCGACCCCAATCAGCAAGACTCAGCCCGAAATGGTGAAACTTCATTTCACTAAAGGAGAACTTACCGGCATAAATGGCAAAAACATGACACCTGTTGAAGCCATTTTCGCACTAAGAGACATTGCCCAACCTTTTGGAATCGGAAGAGACATTCACGTTGGTGACACCATCATCGGCATCAAAGGCAGAGTAGGTTTTGAAGCAGCAGCACCATTAATTATTATCAAAGCGCATCATTTGCTTGAAAAACACACCCTCACCAAGCAGCAGCTTTATTGGAAAGACATCTTGGGCAACTATTATGGCACTTTGTTGCATGAAGGGCAGTTCCTTGAACCTGCGATGAGAGATATAGAAAAGTTCTTAGAGTCCACCCAAAAAAGCGTGACAGGGGTGGTCTCTGTTCAGCTGCAAGCCCATCATTTTTATTTGTTGGGCATTGAGTCAGAGTTCGACCTGATGTCATCAAAATTTGGAACTTATGGGGAGATGAACAACACTTGGACAGGCGATGATGTGAGAGGCTTTTCCAAAATTTTAGCTAATCAAGCCATGTTCCACGGGTTGGTGAACCAAAACAACTAATCATTAGCCAATCAATCTTCATTTTAATCGCTTTAGATTACCTATTGGAAAATCTAAAGCGATTTTTTTTGGGCTGAGAAATTTTAACACTTGTGTTTATTGAAGAATTCCTATGCTCATATTTATTTTATGTTATACTTTGCATTGAAATATCTAAAAAAACTACAAATATTACCAAATTGTTAAAATTTAAATTTTTCGACATATAATTTTGTATGTTCATTTTTTTTTTTTTCAACTTTGCCTATATTTAAACAATTTTTCACAAATGAACTCTTCACATAAACCCAATGCCTTATCAGCATGTAGAAAATCTATATGCATGCTTTTTTTGCTCGCTACCTCATACTCAGGTTTTTCTCAAAACAGGAGTGATTCTAATTTCAAAAAAAATATACCTCAAGATGCCAATCATTCTGAGAAAACTTTGGATGAAACGAATTTTCAAAGAGAAGAAATTCTTTTCCCGACTGTGCCCATTATCGCAATCAGGTACATCAAGAAAAACATTATTGACCCCCTAGGCCAGTTGTTTGAATGCCCTGATGGAGCTGAAATTAAACAAGATAATAACACGGTTTGTGCGGGACAAAAAATCAAATTTTTGGTTAATAATGTTGACAACTTTGATGAAGTTTCATGGAGTGTAACGGGAGCAGGTTCTGACATATCAGACATCACCGGAGTAGATGTTGCACAAATCAGAGCCAATATCATCAACAACGTTCCTTCACAAAATGCAATGATGACAG
>JBDNDT010000466.1:0-2579 GCA_046718985.1 Cytophagales bacterium | reverse complement strand
GTTAGGCAAAAAATAAGTTTTCTTGTTGGAGCGAAATCAAAGAAGGCGAGCCACAACACTCGCCTTTTATACTCGATGAAAAAGTGAAAACTTATCGATGCCCCGTCTATACATCAGGACATCAAGCACAATTGAGATACAAACTTTTGATGCTAATGGAAATTTACTCTTGACCTACCGTTATGAATTAAAATTCAAAAAGATATAATCGGAGCAAACATTGTTTCTACTGATGTACTTTATTTTTTACTAAATAAAACAAGCACAATGAAAGTAAAAATTGTCCCATACAATCCCGATTGGGAAAAGATATATTTAAATTTGCAAACTGAGATATCTCATATTCTGTTAAGTCTTGATCCAAAAATTGAGCATATTGGCAGCACAAGCATAAAAGGGCTTTGGGCTAAACCCGTTATAGATATTCTTGTAGGTATTGATGAAGAAAAACTTGATGTAGTTTGCGATTTATTATACTCACATCATTACATTTATATTCAAGCCTTTACGGACGGAATGCCTGAAAGAAGATTTTTTATCAGAATGAAAGAGGGAACAGTTTTTCCTAACATCATATCTGACAGCTCGTTAATTGATGAGCGTATCAATGATAATAAAATTGCACATGTTCACATTGTTGGATATAACAGTAATTTCTGGAATAGGCATATCGCTTTTCGCGAATACCTTAAACATTTTGATGAAGTAAGAATGGCATATCAGGTATTGAAACAAGAATTGAGCAGAAAAAATTGGAATAACGCCTTTGAATTTAATGAAGCAAAAGACGCTTTTATTCAGTTTCATCAAGCCAATGCCATAGAATGGTATAAAACTACAAAAGAAAATGAAATTTGAGATTACACCAATAGGATATGTTGAGAACGAGAGGGCTTTTCCCTTAGATGACAACTGGGGAGAAATCATTTCTAAAATTCAACTAAACGATGACGTACCCGCGGAATCTTTAATCGGTCTTGAAAAATTTTCTCATTTAGAAATCCTATATCTATTCAGTCAAACTGTAAAAAACAGTTTTAGTTGGGCGTCACATCCAAGGGGAAATATCAATTACCCTTTGGTTGGTATTTTTTCCCAACGCAAAAAAGAACGTCCAAACAGTATAGGGCTATGCACAGTTGAACTAATTTCTGTTGAGGAAAAAATACTGAAAGTAAAAAATCTTGATGCCATAAACGGAACTCCAATCATTGATATTAAACCTGTCTTTAAAGAATTTGAACCGCATAAACCCATTATCCAACCAGACTGGGTTTCTGATTTAATGAAGGAGTATTGGTAAAATATGACTACAACCAAAGAACATTACGATAATCATTTAGCTGAGCATTATGTATGGATGCTTGGTGATACTTCAAATGAGCAGGATTTTATAAGAAAATTATTATCAGACCATCAAATTTCTGCGTCTGAAAATAGCTATGCTATAGACCTTGGTGCTGGTTCAGGTTTACATAGTGTCGCTATTGCTCAAATGGGTTTTCATGTAACTTCTATAGATTTTTGTAAAACATTGCTTGATGAAATTGACAAACGAAAGGATAATCTAAACATCAAAACTGTTTGTGATGATATTTCTAACTTTAAAAAGTATGTTCGGCAACCTGCTGATTTAATTGTTTGCGGTGGCGATACACTAACGCATTTACCAGACATAAATTCAGTAAGAAATTTGATAGAAGAGTGTGCTTTTTCATTAAAGGAAAACGGATACATCTATTTTTCTTTTCGCGATTATACAAATGAGCTAACAGGTATTCAACGATTTATACCAGTTAAAAGCAGTTCAAATAAGATACTAACATGCTTTTTAGAGTTTTCCGCAGAAAAAGTAAATGTTACCGACATTGTACACTATTACGAAAATAATAAATGGAAACTATTAGCAAGTTCTTATGTGAAAATAAGAATATCCTCTACAGATGTAGTTTATTTATTAGAAAAGGCAGGAATGAAATTACTGCATGTGAGTAAATCAAAAGGAATGATTCACTTAATTGCCAAATCTGAAAAATGAAACTTATTGAATTAAAGGTAGAAAAGATTTTAGAAGGTGTAGAGGTTGTATTGGTTTGTAGGTGTCAAGCCGCGAAAAAATTGTTCCTATCTTAAAGCGAAATGCATAAATATACTCACTGAAATATCGAGATGTTTGTTTTTTATAGTAAATATTTTGCCAGATAAATTATTATCTGGTGATAATGTTCTCCACGAACAACCGGATTTTAAGACGTAAAGAATCGCGTTAAAAATATAGCGGCAACTGACTTTTTGACGGTTATGATTCTTTTTATGCGTCAAATACGATAAAACGTAGTTGTCAGAGTCTGCTTCTGAAACGCTTACAGGTAATTTTGCCATCGCTGTTTTTTCGCCAATTTACAACTTTTCCAACTAAACAAGCCTTACATCCAATTTTGATTCCGAAGAAGTCTGTTGTTGCGTTTTTCCGACAAAAGGATTTGTTAGTTTCATGAGCATGTCTCCAAGAGTTTAGTTATTGATGTGCTACTACATACTATTCTCCTTCTCCAAAAGATTGCTATATAAAGTCAAAC
>JBDNDT010000465.1:0-2588 GCA_046718985.1 Cytophagales bacterium | reverse complement strand
CTCTTCAAGGTATACCCAAGCATCACTCGGAACAGAAAGTTTTATTTCGGCTGCTTCTTTCCAAGAAACCACAAAAGTGTTGAGTGAGGCTGCTGTTAGAGGAAAGGCTGATTATCTTTTGGGATTGAAAGAAAATGTAATTGTTGGTCATTTAATTCCTGCAGGAACCGGTTTGAGAGAATATGAAGATATAATTGTTGGCTCAAAAGAAGAGTATGACACATTGCTTGCTTCAAAAGAATCTCATCAAAGAGAAAGAAGAAAAGAACTTCAATCTTAAAACAAAATGATTTAGAGCAACGATTTTCATCGTTGCTCTTTTGCTTTTTAAATTTTCTGTATATGTCAAAAAAGAATCCTGAGAATCCTGAAAATCAAATTAATATTGAATTAAGCGAAGAAATGGCCGAAGGTATATATGTTAACTTAGCTATGATTGCACATTCAAATTCAGAGTTTGTTATAGATTTTATAAGAATGATGCCTGGTGTTCCGAAAGCTAAGGTTAAATCGAGAATAGTAATTACCCCGGAACATGCAAAAAGACTACTCTTCGCGTTGAATGAAAATATTTCTCGCTTTGAACAAACTTTTGGTGAAATAAAACAACAAGATGAGCCCATGTTTCCGTTGCCCTTTGTCGGGCCGGTAGGTGAAGCTTAATGTATCATTTTCAAGGCGTCAAAAAGACGCCTTTATTTTTAAAACTATGAATAATTATTTATAATCATGGCTTTTGCCATGAACTGCTCATTGGGACAATCACAAAAATTTGTTGCTTATCTAAGCAAGTTTCCTCTCGCAACTTACCCCTTTGTTTGTTGCACACCATACAGTCAAAAAATTGAGGATGATTTCGCTAAAGAGTTTATTTTTTCTCAAAAAATTGCACCAAAATTTGGTCTCTATGAAGATAGTGGCTACCAGTTTGGTCATACTCTTTTAAAAACACAAACTCATACGGTCTTGATAGTAAATCAAATAAACAGTTTATGGAGAGCAAATAGACAGGTTATCTTGGTTTATGAACTAGAAACCTCTCAAATAAGTGATATTATTTTGGCTTGTGGTAGAAAATTGCTTGCTCCCATAAATGGAGTAGAACAATATGAGGATTATAGTTTTTCTTTTGATAGTTCAGGTAAGTTAACTTTAAAAGATGCTATTTTCATGATAACAGAAGATGGAATTAGAAAGGCTGATAAAAATGAGCAGATTCTTCAATTGAGTGCAAGTGGAGTATTTGTAAAATTCAAGAAAAAATAAGCTATTTCACAAACCGGTAATTATTTCATTTGATTGATTGAATACATTTTGTTGTGTTTATAGCGTATTGAATATATCCATTTTGTAAAGTTCATTGATTTTTTGAATGAATGAATCAGGATTGATATCAAATTTTTATAAGGCAATTTAGGAGTTTTTGTTTCAGTGACATTTTTTTATTAATTGTATAGGTTTAACTCGTTGAAATATTTTTTTGGTTTTTTTGAAGTTGATAAGTATAGTTTAAAAACATAGAAAATTGATAGTATTTATCAAAAAGCGACTTAAAATTACATTTCTTTCAGTCAAATCTTTTACCTCATAAGATTAGATTTGTTGTGATTAAACGAAAAAAATGTTTACTTTTTGTGACTTTCTTGTATTTATCTTTGATTATTTTGCATACATTTGTGTAGCAATTTAATTATTGCTTAGAAACATTACATTTATATCAAATTAACTACTTCGAATTATGACAAAAAGACCATATAGTTTGCTCTATGGGTTGTTGTTATTAGTTATCAGCTTAGTCGCATCACACTCCCAAACCGTTTACACCGTAAATAGCACTGCATCCGGTCAAACAGGAAGCGGTACATCAGGAACTCTTGAATGGGTTATTAGCCAAATAGCTTACAGCACTCCCTCAGGTAGCTATCGAGTCGTATTTGATTTGCCGGCCGGTGTGCAAACTATTACACTCAGCTCTGCACTTGGTTTTTATCCAAACCTAAATAAAACCGTTGAGATAGATGGCTCAAGCAAAGCTGACTTCAATGCTACCAATTGTTCTCCTAGGGTTTATATTAGGTCTAACAATCCAACAGGAATGAATGGTTTCGAAATTGGAGGGGGGGCAACCTCTTCTGTTACCATCAAAAACTTAGGTTTTCAAAATCTGAACAATGCAATAGTTAGTCAGTCGAACACTGTATCAATAAATGTTTTGGGTTGTTATTTTGGTGTGGATTCAGACGGAATAGGTGTCACCGGTGGAGATATTAGAAACTCCGCAATCTTGATAAATACTGGCTTGAATTTAACCGTTGGTGGTGTTGGAACTTGTGAAAGAAACTTAATTACAAATTGCCGAGGTCAGGGGATAGAACTCAATAGTGCAATGTCATCAGTGAATATTGCCAATAACTATTTTGGATTGGGGGCTGATGGAACAACATTTGCAAATTTGTTTATCACAAATGCAGGTATAAGATTGAATAATAACAATTTGAACAACGTGACAATTGGTGGAGCTACAGATGCTCACCGAAATGTTATTTCAAATTGTAGAACTAGGGGGATTTTTTCAGAGAATCTCGGAA